>JAIDBM010000227.1 GCA_029056365.1 Muribaculaceae bacterium
TTCCTGCTCCGGCTATTGAAGAAATCCATTGCCGCACGGATGTGCGCTGGGGGTGCAGGTCGATGAGTTCCGACTGTGTCAAAATTGCTGTTTTACGCGCGATGCCGAGTTTCCGGCTGTCGATGTCAAGCAGATATGACACCGTATGTCCGCAATTCTCGATTTTGCCGCACAGGCTCAGATAATCGGCGGCGCCGACCAGAAGGGTGGGGTCGGCTACGAGTTCGGCGTCATGGTCGAGATAGCGACGGCACAGGGTAATGCCGGAATCCTCCCGTACCGAGACTTTATGGAACTTCTTAAGCAGTTGCCTGCATTTCTGAGTCTGTTCGTTGTTGAATTCCCATTCATTAGTTCCGAACGAGGCCGCATAGGCAATGCGGCGGCAATCGGTGTTTTCGGTGAATTCAAGAAACTTATCGGCAAGAATGCCTTTATTGTATCTCGGGCGCCATACCTGGTCGCTTCCGGTTATATAAGCGTCACATCCGTCAATAACGGAGTATTTGTCGCAACGGTCGGTGGTGTTGATTTCATCGGCGATAAAATCAAGATTGTACCGGTTGGGCAGAGTATCGCCAAGTTTCATGAACCGATCGTGACGCTTGTTGAGACGCCGCAGCAGTGTGCGGACGTTGCGGGCCGGTATTCTCAGACGGTCTTTCAGTGAAATCGCATCAACCGGACGGTAATTGATTGTTACCGGATTATGTCCCATGGCGATTAGTGTTTTCTGAAGGGCCCAGTTCTGCAATATACCTCCGATGTTCATGCCGAGCGGCTGGGTTATGATAGCGATATTCATACCTGGAATTTTTTGATTAATTTAGAAACAAACGGGTCGATGAGTTCTTTCCGTTCCATACGGCTGAATCCGAAAGCGTAGATAAGAATCAGGTAAACGGTTTCGGCTGCGGCGGTAAGAAGAATAAACCGGGGCCATCCGGCAACCATGTTGGCCGAAATGAACAATGGTACGGCAGTTGCGGCAAGTGTAACGCCTATGCACCGGAGGTAAACCTGCGATACAAGCGTGCGGTAACTGTATTTTACATATCGGTGTACTATGGTCCAGCTGATTATGTGGCATACCGCGTTGATTACGAGTATGACAATGAAAACTGAGTAGGGCGGCAGTCCGGCTTTCAGGCACAGATAGCCCGTCGGCAGGGCCATAATCATCAGGGTTCCGCAAATTATGTTGCCTGTTTTTATCCGTCCTATGGCATGATACACCATAAGATAGGCCGAGTGGAACGAGTCGGTGAGTATTATACCGAAAATTATCATGGCGAACATGCCGGTATAAGGCGGAATTTCATCTCCGAGCCACTGGTGGAGCAGAAAGTCGAGATTGAACGCTATAGGCATAATCAGCGCGAACATCAGGAAAAACGATATTTTGCAGCCGTAGAACGTAAGGCGGTACATCGCCTCGTGTTTTTCTTCGGCATAAAGTTTCACTACCCTTGGGCGAACAGCCATCAGAAAATTGGTTATGAACGATTTCAGCCCGGTCTGAATCTGCACGGCTATTGCCCGCGCGGCATTGAGTGTGGGTCCGTAGAAGATGTTCAGCACTATGTTCAGTCCCTGGTTCTGCACCACTACAGCGGTGTTGCCGAATATATCCCAGCCTGAGTAGCCAAGCAGGGTGCGGTAGAGTTTTTTGTCGCGTATGAATCTCATGCGGCATTCCGGATAATGGCGCCGGGTATAGAATCGGTAGAACATCTGTACCATAACCGAATTTGCCATGAGCAGAAAGCCGTAAAGAACAAGCCTGTGTCCGTTGTCGAGAGTTATGGCAAAGGCGATGGCCAGTTTCGAGAATGCTTCATACAGCCCCACGAATGCGAATACCGACATATTCTCGTGGCTGATTATCGAAGCATTGAAAGGTACCTGCGTGAATACGAAGCAGGTGGTGATGATTGAGAACTGGAGAATCCAGAAGGCCGCGTTGAGCCGGTCGGGCGGTATCGTCATGTAGTTGTACAGGAACCACACGCCGGCCGTCTCGCCTATTATTATTACCAGCAGAGCGGCGGCAATGTGCAGGTTTAGAGCGGCGGCGAATGTGTCGGCGAGCCTGCGTGTGTCGCCCTTGCCGAGTTCGTATGTCAGGAAGCGGCTGGTGGAGGCCGACAACGACCCGTTTATGAACGTCATCATCATTACAATTCCGCCCACAACGTCATAGATGCCATAATCGGTTTCGCCAAGCGCGTGAAGTACAATACGCGATGTATAGAAAGTAACCGCCATTACCACCAGCATACGTATATATAGGAATGCGGTGTTTCTGGCGATTGTTTTCTTGTGCTGGCCTGTTATGGAATCGGTCATCAGTCTGTTCTTATTGTCGGGCCGGCTCTCAGAGCCGTCTCTTAAGTTTTCGTAATATGCGTGTTATCAGAGAGTCGTTCAGATTGTTGAATTTACGCATTGTATAGTCGAAGCCTCTTGAGTCGAGCAGTTCGTAGAACCTGTTTCTGTCGATTTTCGAGGGTGTGGAGTTGTGCAGTATGTGAGGATTTCCGGCTATGGCGCCCTCGAGAGGTTCGGATTTCGAATTTACCGACGAACCGAGCGAGTTGAAGAAATCGCGGCCTTTCGGATTGTTGAGCATAACCAGCGAGGTGCCCATGGGACTGTCGAACGACGGGTCGACATTCTCTATGCCCCAGAAGTCGCCTATGGAGATGTCGGCCACGCGAGGCAGTTTTTTGAACTTACATTCAAAACAACATGGCCGCGAACCTATGTGGGCGCCAATGAAGCAGCGGGTGAAGAGGTCTTTTGTGCGGTTGCGTACGTATGTACGGCCGTTTTCGAATGTAGCCTTGAACGCGAAGTTGTGCCAGCCGCCATAGTCTTTGTTCTTCGGATGGTAGCTGAGCATAGGGGCACCGTATTTTTGTTCAAGGCTTTCGATATATTTTTTGAACAGTTTCGGCGAATTGATGTTTCCGCATACGAAATCAACCAGAATCAGATTGTCGTAGTCTCTGCGCATGAACGATTTCAGACCGGCAATCTGACAGGGTGTTCCGCATACAAGCACGGGCCTGCCGGTGGCCACTGCCTTCCGCACAGCCTTGAAAAGTCCGGTGGCATCGCTTTGAAAATATTTCGATCCGCGAATCCGCTCAAGGTCGGCCGGATTGTCCGACAGTATATGTCTTGCCTGGAAATCATCGGTCCATACCGCACCGCCGATGAATCCGCCATTCTGCAGCACTTTCGACGCCATGGCGGAAAACACACCGCCGGAGGTGCTGTTTATCCGGACAGAGTTGTCGGTATTATAGGCGGCAAGAACATCCGGATTTCCGAATTCCTTATTGCTGCCGTTTAATTCCGTGGCATTTATAAGCGGGCATATTTTCTCGCACAGACTGCAGTCGATGCATTTGCTGTGGTCGACACTGGCTTGCCAGAATCCTTCAATATCGGTATTCCAGCTTATGGCCGATGTCGGACAGCAGTCGATGCATGCTCCGCATCCGGTACAGTCTTCCTTTCGCAGAATGTTGATGGGCATATAGTTGCTATTTGTGCGACCAGTTTATGTCTTTGGCAAAGGTTCTCGAAGGGTCGGCCATTACAAGCGAGCCGGCTTTTACGCGGCCTTGTACCACCGCCCCGGCGCCTATTATGGCGTTGTCGCCGATTTTTGATCCTTTCAGAATAATTGCGCCCTGGCCGATCCATACATGATTTCCTATCTCGACCGGAGCCGAAGGCTTGTAGCCGTCGATCTGCACCCTGTGGCCGCCGTCGTTGTCGCGTATCACAACATCGCGCGAAATCAGACAATCGCTGCCGATTGTGATTTTATCCATGCATATAATCTCTACGCCCCGGTTCATCACGCATGGGCCCGAGATGTCGAGCGTGGCATCGCGGAATATCTGTATGTCGCATCCGTGGAAGAAGACTATGCGTTTTTCTTCGGCCCACGGAGCGGGCCGACGCAGTATCAGTCTGGCGCCACGGTCCATCCACAGGCTGGTCTCGATTTTCGAACCCCGATATTTTTTGTTGCCGAATACAGTATCGCAGTCAATGGTGATTTCGGCATCGGCATGGATGTCGGTGACAGAATGACTTGTGCACCAGAAACGCTTGTCGCCCTGATGTTTGCGGAGGAAGTTGATTTTAAGTGTTCTCCAGAGCGCGGCCGGGCGCCATAATCCTTGTTTGCATACGGTGGAAATTTTGCCCATTTGCGGTCAGATTTTTTTTGCAATGCAGTCAGTTATGTCTCCGATGTTTTGCCATGAAGGAATTTCGGCAGATGTGAATCTGATGCCGAACTCGCTCTCGATTTCAATTATCAGCTGAACGTTTGCCAGGGAATCCCACTCGTCGATGTCGGCGGCGGAAGTGTTTCGGTCGAGTATTATATCATCGTTGTCAAGAACATCGCGGAATATTTCCTGAAGTTTGGCTATTATGGTGTTATTGTCCATTTGCGATAGATTTAGGATATATGATTTTCGAGAGGCGAGAAGTCTCCTGTATATAGAACGTATTTGCAGGGTTCCATATTGTATGGCGAGAACCCGAGTGACGGATAATGTTCTTCCACCATTTTGTTTTTGGCCGATGGAATATATTCGCCGATTATGCGTTTAAAGCCGTTTTCGGCTGCATAACGCACAATTTCGTTGGTTACATATCGTTCCATGCCTCTTTTGAGCACCCGGCACGACATAAGCCATGTGTCGATGAACAAAGTTTCGCTGTCTTTTTTTTCAAGAATCACAACGCTGATGAGTCCGTTGTCGCCGTATTTGTCGTTCAGCGAGAATGCGAAAGTGGCGAATCGGTCGCGGTTGCCGGCTATCGCACGGATGTCGTCTTCGTTGTATCGTACGGTACGCAGGTTGAACTGGTTGCTACGTTGGGTGAGCTGGGCTACGCGCGGAGTGTTGAACGGGTTGAATTCCTCGGTTGTGGCCTTCATCTGCAGCGATTTCAGAAAATCGTCCTCGTTGGTGAACTGCTGTTGTGCCGAAGATCTCAGCGCCTCCGACCGGTACTGGCTGTTGCGGGCTGCATCTTCACTTGAATAACTTGTGGTTTCGAACAGATTGAGAGCGCTGAGGAAATCGACATACTCGGCGGGGTCCTCAGGCATCTCGGGCACACATATGTCAGGGATGTTCTGCCGCACAATGTCGCGTTCGAACGGATTGTCGTCGATGAACACCATCGAGTCGAACCCGATGTTGAGAGTGTGCTGTATATGGCGTATATTGTCGGCTTTGTTGTTCCAGTTGGCTACAAACATGGCGAAATCGTCAGGCCGCAGAATCATTTCCGGATTTTTTTCAAAGGCCTCCATGGCTGTGGACTCGTTGTTCTTGCTGCAGACCGCCAGTATAATGCCGCGTTCTTTCAGTTTCTTTATCCATGACTGGAATTCAGAAAAGGCTTTGCCTATTCCGAGTCCGTGCCCGATTTGGATTCCCTCCCAGCCGTCATCGCCCACAATGCCGCCCCACAGGGTGTTGTCGAGGTCGAGGATGATGCATTTGCGGAATTTGCCTTTTGCCGCTGCGATTATATCCACGGCCCGCGAAGCTATATAAGGAAGCGAATTGATTCCAAGCACCATTTCGGTGCTTATGTATATGTTGGCATCGAAAGTGTTCCGGCGGCCCAGGCGGTTCTGGATGTCGGATATTCCGCAGATATAGAATCCGGGGTGCTTCGATGCGAATTCGCACAGCATGTAGTTGAGTTTCCGTAACTGGAATATGAATGAGTTTTCCAGCCTTAGTCCGTAGCTTCCGAAAATATTGTCGTTTATTTCAGGATAGTCGAAATAAATAAGTTTGCCTTTTGCCGATTCTGCAATTGTTCTGATTAGTTCCATGCGCTTTTGTGCGAGGCAGGCTTTTTCGCCGGGCATGAGCGAATCATATTGCTGCAGCAGTTTGGCGGTGGCGTGGAATACAATGGTGAAGTCAGGGTCGAAGCGGGAATATTCCGATTCGGGATTCAGAATCTGGAGTTCTATCTGGTTGAAGTCGGCTTCCCATATGTCGAGTCTGTAGCCACGTTCGGCCGCCATGCCTTTCAGAGCGGTGCAAAGCAGCTG
This sequence comes from Muribaculaceae bacterium, assembly GCA_029056365.1. Taxonomy (GTDB): domain Bacteria; phylum Bacteroidota; class Bacteroidia; order Bacteroidales; family Muribaculaceae; genus CAG-873. Next base: position 6,116 of record JAIDBM010000227.1, read on the forward strand.
GGTGGCGCTGTCGCCTAACACTGCAAGACGGATTGCAGGGAGCTTGTCCGGGATATTTTTCGCCAATTTCTTTAATTCCTGAAATGTTTTCATCGCGCTATATGAGTTCCTTTGTTTTCAAGTGGTTGATGAGGCCTGTTGTAAATAATTTGCGCCCGGAGCTGTTCAGACACAAGGCGTCTCTGAAGTTTGTCGCATCGCACAGTTTCTCATCGTGTGAAAAATCGATTGTGGTTATGCCGCATTCCTTGAGCGGAGAGAGCAGTGCCCGGTTCATGAATTTGTCGGGAATGAGTTCCAGCAGATTTTTGGACAGCGGAGGTATAACGGCTATTGGTTTCAGCTGCCTTTCCCGGCAGAAAGTAACGATGTCGGCCAGAATACTCTTGTTTGATCCGATGGCTTCGGAGGCTGAGCCGGGAAGATTGTCGTCGAGACTTGTGATAGAGAATTCTTTCATCCAGGAACTGATGTAGTTCATGGCCGATTCTTTCATGCCGTTTTCATCCAGCGGATTCGATGCCATGGCCAGTTGCCGCTGTAGTCTCTTGCCAAGCAGACCTTTCAGTCGGGGTGTAATCGACAGCGAGTATAGCGCCGGATGGTATTTTATAAGGGAATGCGTGCTGTGGCTGTAGTTGTTGATCAGAGCCGGATGCAGAACGAGGTAGTATCGGTGGTCGAGTGCGGTGTGGCCTTCGGTTAGCGAATACCTTGTTTTCAGAAGCGTGAACGGGCATAAAACAAGCAACACTGCACGTGGCCCGTTGTCGTCGAAATATGAGAAATAATTCTTCAGCATTCTGAAATCATATTCCAGAGTCTGAGGAACTACCGCGAGATTGAATCCGCGCACGCCTGTATCATTGAAGTCAATGGCGAATTTTGCCGGACGGCTTCCTAAGCTTATAATGTCGAGATGCTGAGGTATGTGCCTGATGTGGGCATAGTCCGGGAAAAGCAGGTCGTGGAACCTGAGATTTATTCTGGAGTCGAGGTTTCTGAATTTTCGTTTTATATTGGCCATGATCAATAAGCGGGGCAATAAACCGATTCCGGCAGATACTGGAAATCTTCGTTAAAGCTTGAAATCAGATTCATTTCATCGTCGGTAAGTTCGAAGTCGAATATGTTGTAATTGGCTTCGATGTGGTGTTTCGACGCGGCTTTAGGTATAGGAATCACATTGTTCTGTATATCCCATCGCAGCACAATCTGTCCGGGTGTCTTGCCGTATTTCCGGCATATGGCGTCTATGGCGTCCGAGTCCGTGAACGGATGTTTTTTTTTCAGAAACATCAGCGGGGAGTAGGCTTCACATACTATATTTTCTTTCCGGCAGAAGGCAAGGGTATCGCACTGAGTGTTCAGCGGCGAGACATATATCTGGTTTACCATGGGGGTGACGGATGCCGATGCCATTATACGCATGAGATGTCGCGGACGGTGGTTGCTTACTCCTATGGCTCTTACATCGCCTTTACGGTAAAGTTCCTCCATGGCACTCCATATTTCCTCAAGGCAGTCGTTATAAGGCCAGTGGATGAGCAGGAGATCGATATAGTCGGTGCGCAGTTTTTTCATTGAACTGTACACCTGACGGAAAACGTTCTCGCGATGGTTATGGTCGGGGCAAGAGTCGGAATTATAGAAGTAAAATCCTGTGGGCATACCGTTGCGGTCGAGTCTGTCGCCGATTTTCGAGGTTATGAACACATCGTTGCGCCGGTATCCGGTGGTTTTGAATATTTTTGCGAATTGTTCGCCTATGCTTGCCTCGTTGGGGTAGTTGTGTGCGGTGTCGAACAATGTGCATCCGCAGTCAAGCGCATATTTCAGCGCATCGTGCAGGGTGTCTCCAGTCATGGGATATGTCCCTTGGCCGACACATGGCATTTCGATTCCGTTGTGTAGTTTTATCGTGGGTATCATAATACATATTACATGACAGAATGGGTGTTTGTTCGTCTGTTTCAGCTACGTTCGTACAAAGGTACGACTTTATGGCGACATATGCAAATGCGCATGCTTTCGAAAATTTATGAAACGCTGATGTTTTGGCGTGAAAATGAACTTGTAAGGTGTGATGTTGGATGAATCGAAAAAAAAGTGCTAACTTTGCACAGATATGAAGTCTTTGAAATTTTTTCTGGCAGTGACGTTTGCGGTTGCTGTGTGTCTGCAGGCATCGGCATGGCGCAGCATGGTGCTGCGTCTGTATGATGGTGCGGTTTGCAAGATTGCATTTTCCGATGAGTTGTCGATGCGGTTTACCGATGGCGAGATGTTTGTTTCGGATGGAACCAGCGAATTTGTGGTGCCGCTCGGGAATCTTGCGGGATTTGAACCTTCTGACGAGGTTATAGACGCAGACGATGATGACGACGATGATGACGGAGGGTTTGCATCTGCCGGTGATGTCGATTCTGCTGTGTTTGTTTTCCGTTTCGATGGCGACAGACTGCTGATAAGCGGTCCGGCGGAAGTCGGCGAGGGTTATCTGTTCACATCCGGCGGAATGCTGGTCGGAAGAATCGCGACGGCCGGAACGGTGAATCTTGCCGGCCTTGACCGGGGATTGTATATTCTGAAAATCGGTAGATCGGAATTTAAATTTGTTTTGCGATGAGGCGGATTTTATTTATTGTCGAACTGGCTCTTGTATGCCTGTCGCTTTCGGGAGTTGTTGCCGCTGAAAATCCCGACTGGTTTCATGCTGTAAGACAGGATGGTGATATTTATCGGCTTAGCTCGGTTCCGCTTGAGGATATCGACTCGGTGGAATTCCGGCGCAGCATGGCCGGAGGCGATACTCTCTCTTACGATATAATGAAAGTTCGCCTGACCGACGGCGATTCCATAATAGTGCCGATGGACGATCATATGGAATACGTGTTCGGAACCAATGTGCCTACTATTTCAATTGTTACCGACTCGCTGGTGGATGAAATCTCCAGCAAGACCGAATACCTGTCGGGCACATTCAGCATGAGAGCCTTCGGTGCCTGTGACGATGTGAGTCCGGTAGCTGTGAATATCCGTGGCCGTGGCAATACAAGCTGGCGCGAACCAAAAAAGCCATACCGGCTTAAATTCAACAAGAAAATCAGTCTTTGCGGACTCGCAAAGGCGAAAAACTATGTGCTCATAGCAAATTATATCGACAATACGCTGATGAAAAACGCCATTGCTTTTGAATTGGCCAGACTGCTCGGCATGCCGTACACAAACCACTCGATACCGGTGAATGTGGTGCTCAACGGAAGCTATAAGGGCGCATATATGCTCAGCGAGAAAGTGGGAATAAACAGCGGCAGTGTGGACATCGACGAGCAGACCGGCATATTGTGGGAGCTCGACCAGAACTATGACGAGGACTATAAATTCCATAGCGTGTATTACGATTCGCCCGTGATGCTCAGCGACCCGGATCCCGAAGACCTGGAGTTGCCCGAAGGCGAGGACGCCGATGATTGGTTTGCGCGATGGAAGGCCGATTACAACAAAATGGAGGGCATGGTGCGTCAGGGACGGTATCAGGAAGTAGTGGATTCCGCCCAGGTGGTTGATTATCTGCTTGTGCATCTTGTATGCGGCAACCGCGAACTGAATCATCCCAAAAGCGTGAAACTGTATAAGGAAGCGCCGGACTCGCTGTATGTGTTCGGGCCGGTATGGGATTTCGACTGGGGGTTTGACTACGTGAACCCGCCTGATTTGCCGTTGCTTATGCCTGGTTATTCCGATCTTGTGGGCGCGAACCTCTTTTATGACATACTGCGTACTGATAATTTCCAGAATGCATTCCGGCAGCGTTGGGAGTATTTCAAATCCGAGATTTATCCCATGCTCCAGAATTTCATATACTGCTATAGCGGACTGATCAGGGTGTCGGCTTATCAGAACGGCGCCCGCTGGTCGGCTTCCGGGCCGGCTCACACGGCAAACTCCACCGAGAAATTCGATGTCAATGTCGATAAACTGCTGCAATGGCTCGATGAGCGCGTGCAGGCTATCGACTCATCGCCTGAATGGTTGCTGTATAAGCAACGTTAACATCATAATCTTGCAGAATTGACGTTTTTTCATTAATTTTGCGTGTTAATTATTGCTATTACCAGCCGTGACAAAAACAGACAGAACACCTAAAAATATCGCGGTTATAGGAGCTACCGGCTCAATTGGCACGCAGACCCTCGACATCGCGGCCCGGCATCCGGACTTGTACCGTCCGCTTGTACTAACGGCAGGAAGCCGGGTGAATGAGCTTGTGGAGCTGTGCAGGAAACATCGTCCGCGCCTTGCCGTGATAGCCGATGACCGACATTATCGCGAGTTATGCTCGGAGTTGCAGCCGCTCGGCATAGAATGTGCTGCCGGAGCCGATGCCATCGCTGAGGCTGCAGCGCTGCCGGAAGTCGACATGACCGTAACCGCCACAGTAGGATATAGCGGACTGCTGCCTACCGTAAAGGCCATTACGGCCGGAAAAGACATCGCACTGGCGAACAAAGAGACACTTGTTGTGGCCGGAGCTCTCATTGAGCGCCTGCTCAATGACTCATCGTCGAAAATATATCCTGTCGATTCGGAACACTCCGCCATATATCAGTGCCTGCAGGGAGAAGACCCGGCACAGGTGAGCCGACTTATCATCACAGCTTCCGGAGGTCCGTTCCGGACATGGGAGCGCGACCGCATCGCAGTTGCGCGGGCATGCGATGCGCTCAGGCATCCGAACTGGAGTATGGGCGCGAAAATCACCATCGACTCGGCAACAATGATGAACAAGGCTTTCGAACTGATCGAGGCCCGATGGCTGTTCGGAGTGGGGGCCGACCGTCTCAGCGCGGTGGTGCATCCGCAGTCTATAATCCACTCGATGGTGGAATTCGCCGATGGAGGAATCAAGGCCCAGATGGGGGTGCCCGACATGCATCTGCCGATAGCTTATGCCCTCGGCTGTGCACAAAGGCTTCCGGGAGCGGAACGTTCGCTCGGACTTGCCGATATGGCATCGCTTACCTTTGAAGAACCCGACACCGACCGCTTTCCATGTCTGACACTTGCCGATATGGCGCTCAGACGCTCAGGTAACACCGCATGCGTCATAAACGCAGCCAACGAAGTTGCAGTTCAGGCCTATCTGCAGAACCGCATAGGCTTCTATGATATATACCGTATTATATGTGAGACACTCGACCGTTGCGAATACATCGCCGAGCCGACACTCTCCGATTATGTTCAAACCAACCAAATCGCCCGCGATATAGCAGGCACAATGTTTTAATGGAATTATTTCTGATAAAAGCTGCCCAACTTGTGGTGGCGCTGGTGCTTCTGGTCACCGTCCACGAATTTGGCCACTACATTTTTGCCAGGATGTTCGGCATAAAGGTCAACCGATTCTATCTATTTTTCAATCCGAAGTTCTCGTTGCTGAAATACGACCCGATGGCGGGCACGCTCAAGCTTATAGCCTATGACAAAGACGGCAAGGAGCAGGCGTTGCGCACGTTTCAGGTAAGCCGTCCGCGGCAGCCGCGTGCCGATGGCAAACCCACTTGGCGTGATACCGTATACGGTCTCGGATGGCTTCCTCTCGGAGGCTATTGCGATATTGCCGGAATGGTTGATGAAACAAAATCGACAAAGGATCTCGCCTCCGAGGCCCAGCCATGGGAATTCCGCTCGAAGGCGGCATACAAGCGTCTGCTTGTGATGGTGGCCGGGGTATTGTTCAACTTCATTCTTGCCATTGTGATATATATAGGTATCGCCGTGCATTGGGGCGATGATTATGTGCCCTATGGCGCCATGCGTGAAGGCCTTGATTTCTCCGAGGAGATGCAGCAGGCCGGATTCCGTACCGGCGATAAGCTCGTAACCCTCAATTCCGAGCCTATCGATGCCAAAGACTATAACACGCTGTGGAAAATGATTCAGCCGGGTGCCAGAATCGGAGTGGAGCGCGGCGACTCTTCGCTGACAGTAGAGATTGGCGACGGACTTCTGCGCCAGATGGCTACCAAAGGCAAGGACTACCGCGCCATGATGATACGAGTGCCGGTGTACGTGGCTTCGACGGTAAACGGTGAAGCGGCCGACAAGGCCGGCCTGAAGCCCGGCGACCGAATTCTGAAAGTCGGTGCCGATACCACCCCGGCGATAACCGAATTCCGTCCGGCCCTCGAACGGCACAAAGGCACCGCCACCACTCTGACCATAGAGCGCGACGGCCAGATGCAGACCGTGCCGGTTCAGCTGGGCGAGAGCGGCCTGCTTGGCATACAGATGGTGTCGCCTACAGAAATATTCGACACCGAGCACATCGACTATAATATGCTTCAGGCAATTCCCCGTGGCTGGGAAATAGGCACAGGCCAGCTGATGAGCTATGTGTCGTCGCTCGGTCTGATATTCACAAAGGAAGGAGCGCAGAGTGTGGGCGGATTCGGCACACTCGGTTCGCTTTTCCCGGAAAAGTGGAACTGGTACTCGTTCTGGCAGATTACCGCATTCCTGTCGGTTATACTTGCCTTTATGAACATTATACCCATACCGGCTCTTGATGGCGGCTATATTCTTTTCCTTCTTGTAGAGATGGTGACACGCCGCCGTATGAGCGAACGTTTTATAGAAATCGCAAACATGATAGGCATGGGCTTCCTGCTGTTGCTGCTTGTGTATGCCAATTTCAATGATGTCTATCGAATGCTTCTGAAATGAATTATCCTGTACTGAAACTCAAACGCGGCAAAGACGAGTCGCTGCGCCGCTTCCATCCGTGGGTGTTCTCCGGAGCACTCACCCATATGCCCGCCGACCTTGAGGAGGGCAGTGTGGTGCGAGTGGTCGATTCCGATGGCAATACCATGGGGGTAGGGCACTTCCAGATCGGCAGTATCGCCGTGAGAATGCTTGACTTCGCCGATACCGAAATCAATGCCGCCTTCTATGCCTCGCGTCTTGCCCAGGCATGGCGTCTTCGTGAAGCGCTCGGATTGCGCCGGGCCGACAATACCGCATTCAGGCTCGTGCATGGCGAAGGCGACTTCCTGCCCGGACTGGTAGTGGACATTTACGATACCACGGCTGTGGTCCAGGCCCATTCGCCGGGAATGCATTTTGCCCGGCAGGCTATTGCCGATGAACTGATGCGTCTGCCGGGCGCAGGTATCAGTGCGGTGTATTACAAATCGGAAACCACACTGCCCTACAAAGCACGCCTTGATCCGCAGAACGACTATATAGCAGGCACGCCCGGCGATTCTGTGGCTGTGGAAAACGGCTTGAAATTCAATATCGACTGGCTTCGCGGCCAGAAGACTGGCTTTTTTGTCGACCAGCGCGACAACCGCAGTCTGCTTCAGCACTACAGTCGTGGACGCAGGGTGCTGAACATGTTCTGTTATACAGGCGGTTTTTCGGTCTATGCCATGCGCGGAGGAGCCGAACTTGTGCATAGCGTGGATTCATCGGCCAAGGCGGTGTCTCTGACCGAAGCCAATGTGGAGTTGAATTTCCCGGGCGACAGTCGCCATGAGGCTTTTGCCACCGATGCATTCAAGTTTCTCGATGCCATGGAGCGAGATGCCTATGACCTGATAGTGCTTGACCCGCCTGCCTTTGCCAAACACCGCAGTGCGCTCAGAAATGCTTTGCGCGGTTATCAGCGCCTGAATGCCGCCGCTTTCTCCCGAATTGCCTCAGGCGGTATATTGTTTACTTTCAGCTGTTCGCAGGCTGTAACAAAAGAGCAGTTCCGGCTGGCTGTTTTCTCGGCGGCCGCCCAGACAGGACGCAGGGTGCGGATTCTGCATCAGCTTACTCAGCCGGCCGACCATCCGGTGAATATATATCATCCTGAGGGCGAGTATCTGAAGGGGCTCATCCTTTATGTGGAATAAGAATCCTAACCCTATAATAATTATGAAGTTAACAACATTAATCACAGGGGCAGCCCTGGCACTTGGCACAACTGCCGCAGCGCAGGTGTTCTCGTCAGAGCCGCCGACTCATGAATTCAACTACGTGAACGACCGTTTTGCCGACATCGAGGTGCTTCGCTACAAGGTTCCGGGTTTCGAAGACCTCACGCTGAACCAGAAACAGCTTGTCTACTATCTGACAGAGGCCGCAATATGGGGCCGCGATATTCTGTGGGACCAGAACTGCAAGTACAACCTCCCGATCCGCTATATGCTGGAGGATGTGTATGAAAACTATAAGGGCGACCGTACGCTCGACCCTCAGTACAAGGCGTTTGAGACTTATCTGAAACAGCTGTGGTTTGCAAACGGCATACACCACCATTACTCAACCGACAAGTTCGTGCCCGCTTTCAGCCGCGAATTCCTTCAGGCAGAGCTTGCGAAGCTGCCGGCCGATGCACGCTGGAGACCCATGGAGGCCGAACTTCTGGAGGTTATATTTAACCCGGCGGTATATGCCAAGCGTGTGAATCAGGCGGAAGGACAGGATCTCATACTTACTTCGGCCAACAATATGTATGAGGGAGTTACCCAGAAAGAAGTGGAAGACTTCTATGCCAATAAAAAGAATCCCGATGATGCCACTCCGATAAGCTATGGCCTGAATGCCCGTGTCACCAAGGACAAGGACGGCAAGGTTGTGGAGCAGGTTTACCGTCTTGGCGGATATTACAGCGATGCAATCGCGCATATAATCGAGAATCTTGAAAAAGCCATGCAGTTCGCCGAAAATGAAACACAGCGGGCCACTATAGCAAAGCTCGTGGAGTACTACCGTACCGGCGACCTGAAAACATTCGACGACTACAGTATCAGCTGGGTGGAGGATACAGCCTCGCAGGTCGATTTTATCAACGGTTTCATCGAAAGTTACGGCGATCCGCTGGGCATGACCGGAAGCTGGGAATCGATAGTGAATTTCAAGAACATTCCGGCCAGCCACCGTACCGAGGTACTGAGCAGCGAGGCACAGTGGTTCGAGAATAACTCGCCGGTTGACCCGCGTTTCCGCAAAGAGGCTGTCAAGGGTGTGAGCGCCAAGGTGATTACAGCCGCTATTCTTGCCGGCGATGCCTATCCGGCCACGCCTATCGGAATCAACCTGCCGAATGCCAACTGGATTCGTGCCGCACATGGCTCTAAATCGGTTACAATCGAGAACATCACACAGGCCTACGATGAAGCTTCGCACGGCAATGGTTTCAATGAGGAGTTTGTTATCGACAAGCCTACATGCGAGCTGCTCGACAAATACCTGTTCATAACCGACAACCTGCACACCGACCTTCATGAGTGCCTTGGTCATGGCAGCGGACGTCTGCTTCCGGGGGTTGATCCGGATGCCCTCAAAGCCCATGGCTCGACTCTTGAAGAGGCCCGTGCCGACTTGTTCGCGCTTTATTATCTCGGCGATCCGAAAATGGTTGAGATGGGTCTGCTCGACAACCCCGACGCATACAAGGCCGAATATTACAAATACATTCTCAACGGACTCATGACCCAGCTGATGCGCATAGAACCCGGAAAGGATGTCGAGGAGGCTCATATGCGTAACCGCAAGCTCATCGCCGAATGGGTGTATGAGAAGGGTCATGCCGACAATGTTGTGGAACTTGTTAAGCGCGATGGAAAGACATATGTGAAAATCAACGATTACAGGAAACTCCGTGAGCTTTTCGGCCAGCTTCTGGGCGAAGTGCAGCGCATCAAGAGCGAGGGCGATTATGAAGCCGGCGCGGCTCTCGTCGAAGCTTATGGTGTGAAGGTCGACCCTGCAGTACACAAGGAAGTCCTCGATCGATATGCTCATCTTGACATCGCACCCTACAGAGGCTTTGTAAACCCCACTTACCGTCAGGTACGCAATGGCAACGGCGAGGTGGTTGATGTTGAAATTGAGTATAACGAAGACTATATTCCCCAGATGCTGCGCTACGGCAAGCATTACAACGGATTGAAATAACCTGTTCAGGCAACTGCCTGGCCCTGGTGACATAAAATGCCGGAGGCCCGCCGCACGGCGGGCCTCCGGTTCGTTATGGGTAAGAGAGAGAGAAGAATGATTATTTGTTGGAGAAGATTACAATGCGGTTCCAGTTGTTTTCGCTGTAAGGCTGAACGTTTGAGCCTTCGGCCTGGATTGACAGGCGGTCGGGATTGATGCCGTAGGTGTTCACGAGCATGTCGTTCACAGCCTGGGCGCGGCGTTTTGAAAGGGCCATGTTATAATCGCTGGTACCAGTGTCTTTGTCGGCGTAGCCTACGATTGCCACATTCTGGTCGGGATTGGCCTTCATCCATTCGGCCACGTTGTAGACATTCACCTGTTCTTCATCGGTAATCTTCGACGAATCGATGCGGAAGCGTACGGTGGCCATGAGCGGAGCGGGTTCTTCAACAGCCACTACCTGTTCGACTTCGGGGCAGGGGAGCTGGGCTTCGGCTGCTGCAAGGGCTGCTGCAGTGGTGGCAAGTTCGCCGCGAAGGTCGTTCACCTGATTGTTGAGGTTGTTTATGTAGCCTAAGTAGTCGCATGGATTATAGCTCTTGAAATCGCGTCCGCCGATGTAGAAGGTAAAACCTCCGATGGCGCTGATGTTGATGTCGACCGGATCGCCATAGGCATAGTTGTTGAAGTTATCGCCATAGAACTGTGCGCGTCCTTCGGCGAAGAAGTCAACATATTTGCACAGACGGAAGCGGAGCTGCAGACCTGCCGATACCGGAAGAGTCCAGGAGTTGTGTTTCACGTCGCCGTGGCGATCGGTGATATTCGAGGTTTCGGGTCTGTAGTCCCAGGTGAAAGTTCCACCCAGACCTACGAACGGCACAATTGAGAACACTCGTTTTGAATTCACACCGCCAAGACTGTTGAACATATCCCACATGAAATCGAGATTGGCGTTCACGAATTTGGCCTTGGAGTAAACTTCATTGTCCCAGTGCATCGGGCCTCCCAGAAAACTCAGACGCCAGCCCAGATACGGAGAGAACCATTTGCCGAACCCGAAATTATAGGCTACCGCCATATGATGTTTCTGACTGTTGTCGGGCAGTTTGTTCTCTACAAACGGAGAGTTGATTCCGGCACCGATCTGGATAAACCAGTTGTCCTTGGCATTGCAGTAATAATGGTTCTTGCACGGAACTTCGGAAACGGCAACCACATCGGTCTCTTCGACTACCACTTCCTGCGCATTGGCGTTCAGCCCCGATGCGAGAGCTGTGCTGAATGCGGCCATTGTAAGGAGTACATTCTTTTTCATATCATTTTCTTTTTGTTTGTTTTGAATTAGTTTTGCATCTCAGAGAATAAATAGCTGAAACGCCTTATGGTGTATCTGTATCGACCGGCGTTTGAAATCAAAACACGTTATTTAACTGTTTGTTCGCGGATTTCTGAAAAAAAATAAATTTTCTGCTTGTTTTCACGTTTTCGGGTATGAAAAACCCGGCGGTCATGTTCATTGCGCCATGACCGCCGGGGTATTCCTGAGGGAGCGTTATGAATTACATCATAATAGATGATTGTGAACCTGTTGAACCATTGTTGACCTCATTGTTATGGTCAACGTATTTGCCATAATTGAATGTGTAGGAGATGCTGACGGATATTGAGCGGGCCAGATTCCCGTTCCATGCCCATGCATTGCCGCTGTAACGTGGTGAGTTATAATAGGAATGAACTCTGGCTTTGTCGGAAAACCAATTGTTGAACTGTAACATGGCATTCAGGTTGCCTGCCGAGTACGACAGGTTTAGGCCGTAAGTGCATCCGTATCGCGAATAAGTTCCGTTAGACCACGCCGATATCTCTTTGCCCGGAGTTGTATAGTACAATGAGGCGGAAAAGTTGTTTTTTGTGTATTGTGCCTGCGCATAGGCATTGACCCACGACAGCTGTTGCGCGTCAATACCGGTCAGAACAACTTTGCGGGCTGCTACATTTGCTATAACGAACAGAGAGTTGTTGAATAGTTTCAGCGAACCCTGCACTCTGGCTGAATATTCGTGGGCGCTGCCGCTGTTAACTGTGCGGTGTATCAGTCCGTCATGCCCTCCGAGTGTGTAGTATTCAAGAGCCTGTTTGTCGGGATTGCCTTCGTATTTGAGCACTGCCGAGAGCGCGAACTTATTGGTGGGGATGAAGTTGTACGATGCCGATGAACTCACGAAGATAGTGTTTTTAAGGTTCGGATTGCCTTGTATCCAGTTCAGTTCGTCGACCTGTACTATAGCAGTATTGGTAGTGGACGGATTCGGGTGAGAGTTGCCCCACCAGAAGTCGATGCTTGCCGAGTTTTTGCTGTTGATTCTATATTGAAGCTGCAGCCCCAGACGCGGATTCCATTGGTTGAGTGTGCTTACTCCGTTCACTCTTCCGTGTACATACGAGAATCCGACGCGGGAGTACAGATATAGTCCGCATGTCCAGTTTCTCATGTATTCAAGAAACAGCATGTTTTCCGATGAAACAAGATCCTGCTGCCCTGTATACGACCCGAAATAGTTGGTGCGGTATATGCTGTTGTATGT
>JAIDBM010000228.1 GCA_029056365.1 Muribaculaceae bacterium
ACCATTACAAGCACCATAATTATTGCGATGATGGCCGAGTAGATATAAGTCGAGCTGATTGCACTGCCAAGCTGTGCCGGTGTTTTTATAAGTTCGTTGAACATGGCTGTTAAGATTTTATAAGTTACAAGTGTTTAGATATACGGTATATATTACGTTGTTTTTCTGGTTTTTAGGATTCAGACTTTCGTTTATAAGCGCCTGACGGATGCTCTCGTAAAGCGATGTGTTCATTTTGCCGGCATTGGCGGCCTGTATCGACTGCCATTTGAACATGCGGTTCATTTCCTCGTTCGAGCTGATTGTCTCTTTTGCATCAGTAACCACGAAATCAACCTTGAGCAGATTCGGATTGCCGTCGGCAAGCAGAGTGCTTCCGTCCATTCTTTCATCGAGCATAAGCATTATCTCGCCTGTTTCTTCAAACACTTTCTTATTCACGGTAAAGAGGTCGCGTACTTCCTCGAAGGCCTGCGCGGGCAGCAGACGGCCGCCGGCATCGGCTGAGTCGAGGTACTGCATATACGCCGGAGTAAGCTGATACACTTTCACATCGACACCGGTGATGCGGTATGCCTCTGCCGGATTCTCTTTTACGAATATGCCGCGAAGAAGCGGAAGTCCGCCCGGAACCGGATTTCCCATCGCGTTCACAGCCTCGGAAAGCATGTAGCGGTTGATTTTCTCCCAGTCGGTCATATACTCCTGCATGTCGATGCCTGTTTTTTCGGGAGTCATGCGCGAGTCGGTGTTTAACGAAAGGTTATCATCAGCTATCGGATATTTTTCATCGAAAGCGAGGGTCTCGCCGGCCTTGTTCGACAGATGGAACATCTTGTATTCCGAAGCCGAGCTGCCAAGACTTCTTCTGAATCTGTCGTGGAAGTTATCGGCCATACGGTCGTCGGTGAATATCATATAATAGCGGAATTTGTTGAATTTGCCGCTTTCAAGGTATGGCTCGCAGTAGATATACAGGTCATTGCCTTTCGACATCCAACGGCGGAACTGGTCGGCAAGATATGGATTGTTGAGATTGTCGCCTGTTACTCCTTTCATGAAATATTCGGCATCGGTAAGGAGTATGGCCTGACGGTCGCCCGACACGATATTGTCGACCGCCGTACGCAAATCGGCATTGTTCACCTCCTTGATTGTACGCAACAGCGCGAATATCTGCTGCTTGTCGTTGGTTTCTTTTTTTATCTCATTGCCCTTGATAGAGTAGAATGTCGGAGCCGCGTCAACTATAGCCGGCTGCACCGCCTGATAGAACGGCGACGATGATGCTTCGGCCACACATGTCGAATAATCTACATACAAGTCTATCGAATCGCTGCGCAACTGACTGCCTTCCACCGGAAAATTAAGCTGTACAAACCCGGGGAGTTTTGATATGCGTTCTCCGTCGAATGGTGACTTCGGACCGGAACACGAAGCAAGTACGCCCACACTGAGAGCAACACCTATCATTCCGGCAGATATTGTTCCCATAATACTTTTTGCCATATTTTCTTATTTGTTTATGATTGATTATTATAATGCGATAACGGGAAACCAGACATTGCTATGTATGTTTTTCATCTGGCTTCCGATGTATTTTTCAATAATATCTCCATCGGAGATTTATATTTCCCCACAAAGTTATGGATTTTTTTTATTATATCCATCAGATATATGCCAATTTTTTCATGTTCTACAACACATCTGCCGCACTGAGCCGAGCCGACGGGAGTATAAAA
>JAIDBM010000229.1 GCA_029056365.1 Muribaculaceae bacterium
ACCGGGGGATGACGGCTTCTGTTCTACGTTAGCCAGCGAGTAAACCTTGTTTTCGTCTTCTTTGGGTTTTTCTTCGATAACGACCTGCTGACGGACTTCTACAGTAGCGGCGGCACGGATGTCGGCGTTACCTTCGATGTTCTGAGTACCGATGGCGGATTTGTCTTCCTTCATCTCACTCTGGTCTTTGACCTCGTTCTTCACTTCGTCATCGTTTTTAACCTCGACTTCGGTAAATGCCTGCTGGGCAACTTCTTCTTCTTCAATAACAGCTTCTTCAGGCTCGGGTTCCTCGATTTCCTGAATCTGTTCTTCTTCCTCTTCCTCCTCCTCGGCGTTGTTTTGGGTGGAGAGTGTCAGTTCTTCCTGTCCGATACCGGCATTGATGTCTTCTTCGGCTTTGTTGAAGAGAATGCCGGCAGTGGCGAGGATACCTAACACGAGGAGCACTGCCAATATCACCACGGTGATGATAAGCGCTTTGGTGTGGCGCTGAACCGATTCGCCGCGCAGAGTGTAAGCGCCGAAATCCTTGTTCTTGTTTTCAAATACTATATCGCGCCACTCTTTTGATGAAAGATCTACGTCTTTTGCCATTTTAATTCAGGTTTAAGAGTTATTGTTTCTTCTCTCGTACGAGAGGGCGGATAATAGTAGTACCGGGGTGGCTTGCTTCGTAATGCTGCAGAAGCACGGTGTCGGCATGGTTGGGCATCTGGATACTGTAACGGGAAATCTGGTTGAGATTCATCTCGTCGATAGCATTGATGAGGCCCTCGTATGTGGTGTTCGGACCGGGCTTGATAACCACTACCGGGCGGGCCAGAGTGGAGTCTGCTGCATTTTTCTTGGCTGCGGCCTTAAACTGTTCGTCAGTGATTTCTTTGTTTTTCCACTGCTCTTTCAGTTTTGCGTAACGTTCCATAACTTCTTTGTTCTGGTCGTAGAGTATAGCGCGTATACCCTGGCGCGAGCCGTTTTCGTTACCGACAAAAGACTGAACGTTGAGGTAGTTCTTGGTGGCGTCTTTTGTGTTGGTGGCGAAGTTTACGGTGTCGGCAACGCCTTTGTACCAGTAGATGTTGTGGATTGTCTTGTTCGCTTCGACATCGAATTTCGGAGTACCGTTTTCTTCGTATTCGGTGTCGAGAATCATTGTGATCGCTTCTGATGCCTTGGCCTCTGATTTTGATTCAGACTTCTGGTTCGACGGAAGTACGATTGACAGAGTCTGGCTCTTGATCATGGTGGTACAGAGCATGAAGAAGGTGATCAGAAGCATGTTCATGTCAACCATAGGAGTAAAGTCGACATGGATAGCCATCTTCTTCTG
>JAIDBM010000023.1 GCA_029056365.1 Muribaculaceae bacterium
TAACTGATCGGGCGACCACCGATTTCTAAACTCTACTTGTGGTGGGATGCGTCAGTTGTTTATAATCGACAGCTGCCATACTCCTCGCCCGAACAAGTGAAAGCCACCGTCGACTCCCTGAAACTGCAGCCGACGGTATCGAACATATATCTCCTCAGTTCCGACCCCGATATTCCGGCCATCGACGGATGCAACCGCATATGTATCGACTCGCTGAACTCCTCGGCAACCATGCGTGCAATCGCCGGCGCCACAACCGCCGATTACGCGCTGCTTTACAACAAAACCAACCGGCTCGACCTCGGATACCTGGCGCTGGAACGCATGCTGCGCATCGCAGCCGACACCGAAGCCGGAATGCTTTATTCCGATTTTGTAACCGAAGTCGACGGACAACGCACCAACTCGCCCACAATCGACTATCAGGAGGGTTCGCTGCGCGACGATTTCAACTTCGGCTCGGTAATCCTGTTTCAGTCGTCGGTGCTTCGCTTCGCCGCCCGCGAGCTGAAGGCCGACTACAAGGCTGCCGGATTCTACGACCTGCGCCTGCACATAAGCCGCATGGCTCCCATCGTGCATATCAACGAATATCTCTACAGCGATGTAACAATCGACAACCGACGCTCCGGCGAAAAGATATTCGATTACGTCGACCCCAAAAACCGTGGAGTCCAGATCGAGATGGAACAGGCTTGTACCGAACACCTCAAAGCAGTGGGCGGGTATCTGGAACCGGAATTCACACCCGTTGACTTCAACAAAGGAGAATTCCCCCGCGAGGCATCGGTTATCATTCCCGTGCGCAACCGTGTGAGAACGATTCGCGACGCCATCGACAGCGCTCTGTCGCAACAGACCGACTTCGACTTCAACGTAATTGTCGTGGACAACCATTCGACCGACGGCACTACCGAGGCCATACAGGAATACGCCGGAAACCCACGCGTGCTGCACATTCGTCCGGAACGCCCCGACCTCGGCATAGGCGGATGCTGGAACCTGGCCGTAAACAATCCGGAAGCGGGCAAATTCGCAGTTCAGCTCGACAGCGATGATGTATACTCCGACAACAACACTCTGGCTAAAATAGTAAAAGCCTTCTACGAACAGAACTGCGGAATGGTTGTGGGCACATACATGCTCACCGACATTGACCGCAACCCGATACCGCCGGGTGTCATCGACCACAAGGAATGGACTCCCGACAACGGCCGCAACAATGCTCTGCGCATCAACGGACTCGGAGCGCCGCGTGCCTTCTATACTCCCCTGCTGCGCTCAATCGGAGTGCCCAACACAAGCTACGGCGAAGACTATGCCCTTGGCCTGGCTTTCTCACGGCACCACCAGATAGGACGTATCTACGACGTTCTGTACTTCTGCCGCCGATGGGAAGACAACTCCGACGCCAACCTCTCGATCGAGAAGACAAACGCCAACAACCTTTACAAAGACCGTATACGAACCTGGGAACTCAATGCACGTCAGGCCTTGAACCTAAAGCTCTAAAAAAATAACCTCAACCGGATTACCAGAACTGTATGAGAACATATATGAATTCGGCCACAATCGAGCGCTTTTTCGACCGCGAACTCAAAAACTGGCCTCTGGCCGCAGCCAACTATGAGGCCCTTGAACTTGTAGAGACCAAGTTCATTGATGTAGACGGACTATTCGTGAAAGTACAATACAACCCGGCCCGTAGAGTAAGTACAGGTGCGAAAATCGACCGTAAAAGCATCGCCGAGCGTCCTTGCTTCCTCTGCCGCGACAACCGCCCCGAACAACAGGGCGCCTTGCGCTGGGGCCCCTGCTATGAGTTTCTGGTGAATCCTTTCCCTATTTTCCAAAGGCACCTCACCATTCCCGAGCTGACCCATACCCCACAGACTTCGAAAGGACGCGGCCCACATATGATAGAAATGGCACGCGACCTTGAAGGCTACGCCATTTTCTACAACGGACCCCTCTGCGGTGCATCGGCTCCCGACCACATGCACTTCCAGGCGTGTCTGAAATCGGAACTCCCGCTGATCGATGCCATCGAACAGCGCATGCCGGCCCAGACCGACAGCGTGGAGATACAGGCCTCGCTCGGCTTTCCGTTCGGCTTCTATATTGTAGACACCGACCGGCACCTCGCCGGTACAATGGCAACTGATACCGTAAGGGCGCTATATGCCGTAATCGACCCCGCCGAAAACGAGGAAGACTACATGAAGCACGAGCCGATGATCAACATCATATGCTACGACACCGAGCACACAACCCGCTTTGTGATAATTCCACGTCGCCGACACAGACCGTCGAACTACGGCGAAGGACCTGGACAGATGCTCATCTCGCCTGCCAGCGTCGATCTCGGCGGAGTGTTCATAACTCCACGCAAAGAGGATTTCGATGCCATCACCGCCGACGACATAAGAAACATCTATCACGAATGCTGCTACACTGAAGCGGAAATAATCAACGTAATCGACCGCATATGAGCAGGGTAAAAGTAGGCATATTGTCAGCACCGGAAATCATAGTGGATTTCTCCGGCGGATACGGAGCAGACCATGTCTGCTTCTCGACCGATGCCAGCGGGCAACTTACCGTAAACGGCAACTCCGTAGCAAAGGCCGAATTCCGCTCATCCGGCTCCGGCGACTGCTTCACAGTGCACGATGTGACCATCGGTGTCGACTTCCACTGGCAGCGGCGTGAAGACCAGACATTCCGGGGCGACTGCATTGTGGTTCTGAATCCAGACGGCATACCCACGCTGATAAACGAACTCGATGTCGAAGACTATCTCCGAAGTGTGATTTCATCGGAAATGAGCGCCACCGCCTCATTGCCGCTGCTGAAGGCTCACGCCGTGATATCACGCAGCTGGCTGCTGGCCCAGATCAGGAATTCGGCCGAATCCGCCGGTGAATCGACCGTGGCCACCGACACCCCCGACGAACTCATACGCTGGTACGACCACAGCGCGCACAGCCTGTTCGATGTATGCGCCGACGACCATTGCCAGCGCTATCAGGGAATCACACGTCAGACTACCCCGGCCGTCGACCGGGCCGTTGACGAAACCCTCGGAGAGGTGCTCATGTTCGAAGGCGAATTGTGCGACGCCCGCTTCTCGAAATGCTGCGGCGGTGTATTCGAGGAATTCGAAAACTGCTGGCAACCGGTACATCACGGATACCTCGTGGCCCGACGCGACAGTGTCGCCCCGCACGATTTTCCCGACCTGCGCAACGAAAACGAAGCATCGGAATGGATTGAATCGGCCCCGGACGCATTCTGCAACACCAGCGACCGACAGGTTCTTTCTCAGGTGCTTAACGGATACGACCAGGAAACCGCCGATTTTTACAGGTGGCGTGTGAAATACACCCGGCAGGAACTGTCGGAACTGATATTGCGCCGCAGCGGAATCGACTACGGCCAGATTCTGGCGCTTGAACCGCTTGAGCGAGGAACATCAGGACGCATTGTAAAGCTGCGCATAAAAGGCATCCTGCGCAGCCGCACAATAGGCAAGGAACTGGAGATACGGCGCACTCTCTCGGCAAGCCATCTCTACAGCAGCGCCTTCACCGTGCACCCTTACGGCATGGATGCCGACGGCATTCCGGCCGGCTTTGAACTGCACGGGGCCGGATGGGGTCACGGAGCCGGACTCTGCCAGATCGGTGCCGCCGTGATGGGAAATCTCGGCTATGACTACCGGCAGATTCTCGCACATTACTTTCCGGGCGCCATAATAACAACCACTCATTAACCTCCGACTACCGCATGTCTACTACCGACCGCAATCCATGGTACTGGATTCCAACACTGTATTTCGCCGAAGGAATACCCTATTTCATAGTCAACAACATTTCGGTGCTGATGCTTGCCAAGATGGGTGTGCCCAACGGCCAGATGGCGCTGTTCACAAGCCTGCTGTATCTGCCGTGGATGATCAAGCCGTTCTGGAGCCCGTTCATCGACATCATACGCACCAAACGCTGGTGGATACTCGCCATGCAGATACTCATGTCTGTAGCCTTCATCACTCTGACATTATGCATGCCTCATCCGCCCACAGCCGACATTGCAGCCGGTACAACTCCGATATCGCTGTTTTCTGTAACTCTTATATTATTCGCAATCACCGCATTCGCATCGGCCACACACGACATTGCCGCCGACGGATTCTACATGCTCGGCTTGTCGACCCGCAACCAGGCGGCATTCGTTGGCATTCGCTCCACGTTCTACAGGCTGTCGTCGATATTCGGCCAGGGTGTGCTGGTATACATCGCCGGATATGCCGAAACCCACGGTATCGGCTTCTTCGGCATAGAGGCCGGAAACATCCCGGCTTCGTGGCAACTCACAATGGCTGTGACCGCCGTTATATTCAGCATGGTGACTCTATACCATACATTCATTCTGCCAAAGCCGGCGGCCGACCGCTCGCGCCTGTCACATGAGTCAGGGGCCAAGGAAAAGGCCGGCGGCAAGGCCGATGCCAAAGCCATATTCCGTGAATTCGGCAATTCGTTCGCCACATTCTTTACAAAAAAAGGACTCGTGCTTGCCATCGCGTTCATGTTGCTGTACCGCCTGCCAGAAGCCTTTCTCATAAAAATGTGCACCCCCTTTCTGGTTGCCTCGAAATCGGCAGGCGGCCTGGGTCTGTCGACTGAGAACGTAGGCATAGTATACGGCACCATAGGCGTGTTCTTCCTTACCATAGGCGGAATTCTCGGCGGTATCTACGCATCGAGAGTGGGCCTGCGCAAATCGCTGTGGGTAATGGCCGCCTGCATGACCCTGCCATGTCTCACATTCTGCTATCTGGCCGAACTGCAGCCCGATAACCTGTGGTACATATCCACGGCCGTGGCCATAGAACAATTCGGCTACGGATTCGGATTCACCGCCTACATGCTTTACATGATGTACTTCTCGGAAGGCGAGTTCACAACATCGCATTATGCCATATGCACCGCATTCATGGCCATGAGCATGATGCTGCCGGGCATGGTGGCCGGATTCCTTCAGGAACTGCTCGGATATGCCATGTTCTTCTGGATGGTGATAGCCTGCTGTGCCGCCACTCTCGTAGTCACTTATTTCGTCGACAAAAAAATCGACCCCTCTTACGGACTGAAATAATCCCCCCCGACAATGAACAAAATCCGCAACATTCTCCTTCTTCTCCTGACAGCGCTTGTGCCGGCCGCAGTGTCGGCACAAGCCGCCGTCAAACCCGGCATCGAAGTACTGCGCGACAACGGCTTCGCACAGCTTCAGGGCAAACGCGTGGGCCTTATCACGAACCCCACCGGCATCGACAACTGTCTCAAAAGCACCATCGACATTCTGCACGACGCCCCCGGGGTAAAACTCTGTGCGCTCTTCTCGCCGGAACACGGCGTACGCGGCGATGTACACGCCGGCGACAACGTCAGCACCTCGGTCGACCCGGCCACCGGAGTTCCGGTTTACTCCATCTACGGAAAGACTCTGCGTCCGACTCCCGAAATGCTCAAAGACATAGATGTGCTTGTTTACGACATCCAGGACATAGGTTGCCGTTCCTATACATTCATATCCACAATGGGCAATGCCATGCAGGCCTGTGCCGAACTCGGCAAGGAATTCATGGTTCTCGACCGCCCGAATCCGGTCAGCGGCGAAAAAGTGGAAGGATGTCTGGTTGAAGACGGATGCGAATCGTTTGTAAGCCGCTTCCCCATTCCATATCTGTATGGCCTTACTCCGGGCGAACTCGCACGATACCTGAACGATGAAGGAATTCTGGGCAAAAAAGTCAGCCTGTCGGTCGTGCCGATGGAAGGCTGGAAACGCAACATGAGTTTCGCCGAAACCGGCATGCCCTGGGTACTGCCGTCGCCGCACATACCCACGCCGGAAACCGCCCTTTACTATCCGGTGTCGGGAATTCTGGGCGAACTCGGCTACATGTCGATAGGCGTAGGATACACCGAACCGTTCAAACTTTTCTGTGCCGAATGGATCGATGCTCCGGCTCTCGCACAGCGTCTAAACGGCCTCGGACTGCCGGGCATGCAGTTCCGGCCGATTTACATAAAACCATTCTATGCCGTAGGACAAGGACAGAACCTGCAGGGCGTGGAAGTGTATGTGACCGATGTAGAGTCGGCTCCGCTGTCGCTTACACAATTCTACGTAATGCAGGAACTCGCGGCCATGTATCCCGACCGCAAAGCCATGGAGAAAGCCGACCCCAAACGCTTCGGCATGTTCGACAAAGTCTGCGGCTCCAAAGAAATACGCCGGCGGTTCGCCAAAAACCATAAAGTGTCGGATATTGTTGAATATTGGAACAAAGACAACGAATCCTTCCGCAAGGCTTCATCGAAATACTACCTCTACTGACTCTGAATCATGGACTCCAACTACGCCTCGTTTCTCTCCGACATTTCATTCATTCCGTCCGCACGCGTCTACACCGATGAACTGCGCCGCCTCACCTGGGGCACCGACGCAGGTTTCTACCGGCTGATACCGCGCATAGTGGTGCGGACCGATGGCGAAACCGAAGTAGCCAGACTGCTTCAGGCCGCCTCGAAACATAAAATACCCGTAACCTTCCGCGCTGCGGGCACAAGCCTGTCCGGACAGGCCATAAGCGACTCCGTGCTGGTTGTGGCGGGCAAGAACTGGGAGAAATACAGCATAGGCAACAACGCGGAGACCATTACAATGCAGCCAGGCATCATAGGCTCACGTGTGGATGAAATACTCCGACCCTACGGCAAAACGTTCACACCCGACCCCGCTTCGAAAAAAGCAGCCATGGTAGGCGGCATTGTGGCCAACAATGCCTCGGGCATGAACTGCGGCATACATGCCAATTCCGACCGTATGCTTCTGTCGGCCCGCATTGTTTTCGCCGACGGAACAATACTCGACACCGGCGACAGCACGTCGTGCGAGGCTTTCCGCACCTCACATCCCGACTTCATCGACCGCGTAATGGCTCTGCGCGATGAAATCAGAAGCGATGCCCGCATGACGGAGCGAATCCGGTACAAGTATTCCATCAAGAACGTAACCGGACTGAACCTGCTGCCTTTCCTCTGTTTCGACGATCCGTTCCAGATCATCACTCACCTTATGGTAGGCAGCGAAGGAACACTCGCGTTCATAAGCGAGGTTACAATGAAAACCGGCCATCTACACAAGCTTTCGGCATCGGCAATGCTGTATTTCAGCGACATCCGCGAAGCCTGCAAGGCCGTGGTTGCCATGCGCAACGACTCGCCGGTGGTTAGCTGCGAACTGCTCGACAGCCATTCGCTGGCCGCAGTAGGCGATACCACAGGCGAA
This sequence comes from Muribaculaceae bacterium, assembly GCA_029056365.1. Taxonomy (GTDB): domain Bacteria; phylum Bacteroidota; class Bacteroidia; order Bacteroidales; family Muribaculaceae; genus CAG-873. The sequence continues at coordinate 7,363 of JAIDBM010000023.1, forward strand.
AACCTCACCGCGCTGCTGGTTGAGGTCCGGGCCGACGACAACGACACCCTCCGCTCGCATATCGACACCACAATGCATGTGCTGGACGGATTCAGACTATTCCAACCCGCCGAATTCTCAACCGACCCGCAGCAATGCGCGGCGTGGTGGAGCATGCGCTCAGGTGTTTTCCCTGCTGTAGGAGGCATCCGCCCGGCTGGCACTACCACTCTTATCGAAGACATAGCCTTTCATGTAAACGACCTGCCGGAGGCTACCGAAGCTCTGCTCGAAATTCTCGACAAAAGCGGCTACGGCGATGCCTGCATCTACGGACACGCACTGGAAGGAAACTACCACTTCATTATCTCGCAGAAATTCGAGACTCAGGCCGACCGCGACCGCTACTCCCGACTGATGCTCGACATCAAGCATCTTGTAGTCGACCGCTTCGGAGGCTCGCTCAAGGCCGAGCACGGCACCGGACGCAACATGGCGCCATTCGTTGAAATGGAATGGGGAACCGCGGCATGGCGGATGATGAAGGAGGTAAAACGGATATTCGACCCGGACGGACTGCTTAACCCCGGTGTGATATTCAACAACGACCCGAACTGTTACATAGTGAACACCAAGGTTCTGACTCCCGTCGACCCGGCTGTCGACCGCTGTATCGAATGCGGTTTCTGCGAACCCAGCTGCGTGAGCTGCGGCTTCACGCTTTCGGCAAGGCAGCGCATTGTGGCGGCCCGCGAAATCCAGCGTCTGCGCAACGCCGACCCATCCGACCCGATGATCGCACTGCTTGAAAAACAGTTCCGTTACCCCGGCATCGAAACCTGCGCCGGCGACGGTCTGTGCAGTCTGCCATGCCCCATGAGCATCCGCACCGGCGAACTTGTGCACCACCTGCGCGAGAAAATGTCGCCCAAAGGTTCCGCAGCATGGCGTGCCGGCAAATTCGCCGCAGACCATCTGGCCGGAATAAGCACCGGACTCAGGCTCGCCCTCAGCTGCGCCTCTGCCGCACGAACGGTAATCGGCCCGCGCGGAGTAAACATCATAGGGCGTGCCTTGCACAAAGTAGGACTGCCGCTCTGGACCTCCGAACTGCCCGAAGCCAACTACTTCAAAGAGAAAATCCTGCCTGAACAGAAACGCAAGGTTGTGTACTTCCCGTCGTGCATAAACCGCACAATGGGCTCATCGCCCGACCTGCCGCAGGACGAAACTCTCACCACAACAATGCTTCGCCTGCTCGAAAAGGCCGGTTTCGAAGTCTTATATCCCGCCAACCTGAAAAAACTCTGCTGCGGCATGATATGGGCCAGCAAAGGAATGCCCGACATAGCCGCTCAAAAAACCGCTGAACTCGACAATGCTCTCTGGGAAGCCTCGGAGCATGGCCGCTGGCCGGTGCTCTGCGACCAGAGTCCATGCCTTCACCGCATGCGCAAACTGATTTCACGCATGCACCTGTATGAACCGGCCGAATTCATTATGACTCATCTGGCCGAACATCTTGAATTCAATCCCGTCGACACTCCGATTGCTGTGCATGTGACATGCTCGACCCGCATGATGGGACTCGCCGACACGATAATAGCCCTCGCACGCAAATGCAGCACGCACGTAACAGTGCCGGAAGGTGTGGGATGCTGCGGGTTCGCCGGCGACAAAGGCTTCACGCATCCCGAACTCAACCGCTGGGGACTGCGGAAACTGCGCCCGGCCCTCGAAGCCGCCGGAGTTACCGAAGGGTACAGCAACTCGCGCACATGCGAAATCGGCCTTAGCACAAACGGAGGCGTGCCATACCGTTCGATAGTATACCTCGTTGACAAAGTCACTCGCAAAAAAAATTAAAAAAACATCATCACATTTCTCAAGCTTCGCAATGGCAGAAAAAAAATCAGGCAACAGGCTTCTGGCCCTCGACATAATGCGCGGCATAACAATAGCCGGAATGCTGCTGGTAAACAATCCCGGTTCATGGGGCGAGATATACGCGCCTCTGCGCCATGCCGAGTGGCACGGCCTCACTCCCACCGACCTTGTATTTCCGTTCTTCATGTTCATCATGGGTGTAAGCACATGGTTCTCGCTTAAAAAGTTCAATTTCGAGCTATCGGCGGCATCGGTATGGAAAGTTCTGCGACGTACGGTGGTGATTTTTGCCATAGGCATAGGCATAGCATGGCTGGCCAAAGTGCTCTACGGCATATACAGCGACAGGCAGATGTGGGATATCATGACCGACTTCGCCCACATACGCGTGCTCGGCGTGATGCCGCGTCTGGCCATCTGCTACTGCGTGGCTTCGATTCTGGCCATGCTCCTGAGCCGGAAGGCTCTCGCGTGGTCTGTGGGCATAATTCTGGCGGCATACAGCCTGATGCTCCTCCTTGGCAACGGACTCGAATTCTCAGCCGACAATATCATCTGCCGTATCGACCACGCCGTGCTCGGCGAAAACCATATGTATGGCGACACCGTCGGAGGCCAGTATCTCAAATTCGACCCCGAAGGGCTGCTGAGCACACTTCCGTCTATAGCGCATGTGCTTATCGGATTCCTCTGCGGTAGCCTCATCACCGCTACAGCCGACAACCTCAGGCGCACAAACTCGCTGTTCATTGTGGGCGCAGCGCTTACATTCGCCGGACTTCTGCTTAGCTACGGAATACCCGTAAACAAAAAAATATGGTCGCCGACCTTCGTACTCACCACATGCGGAATGGCCTCAACCCTGCTCGCTCTGCTTATTACTGTAATAGACATACACGGATGCCGGAAATGGAGCCGCTTCTTCGAAGCATTCGGCATAAATCCGCTGTTCATGTATGTATATGGTACTGTATTCGCCGTGCTGCTCGGCGCCCTGCACATAGGCGACAAATCAGTGAAAAGCTTGATCTACTCCGACTTCCTCACCAGTCTTACCGCCGGAAACGCCACACTGGCATCACTTTTCTACGCCATATTCATAGTTGTGGCCGTATGGCTTGTCGGATTAATATTGTATAAAAAGAAAATATATATAAAAATATGATCCTTATCGCAGACTGCGGAAGCACCAAAACACACTGGTGCCTGCTCGACAAAAAAACTATTGCAGCCGAATATTTCACCATAGGCATGAACGCCGTGCTGCTCACTCCGGCAGAAATGGAAGAAATCATTCGTCGCGAACTGCTGCCTCAGACCGGCACCCTGACAGAAAGCGTTTCGGAAATTCATTTCTATGGCGCCGGATGTCTGGGCGATGAAATATGCGGCAACGTTGCCACTGCTCTCGCCGCAGTTTTCACCGCCGCATCAACCATCGAAGTAGACTCCGACCTGCTCGGAGCCGCCCGGGCCCTGTGCGGACGCAGACCCGGCATCGCATGCATACTCGGCACCGGCTCTAACTCATGCTACTACGATGGCGAGCGGATTACCGAAAATGTTTCGCCTCTGGGATATATTCTCGGCGATGAGGGTTCTGGAGCCGTTCTCGGCAAGATACTCGTTGGCGATGTTCTGAAACGTCAGCTGCCCGACGACCTTTGCGAGAAATTCCTCTCGCAGTTCGGACTCGACCGCCTCAGTATAATCCGGCGCGTATACAAAGAACCGGCCCCGAACAGGTTTCTGGCTTCGGTGAGTCCGTTCCTGCTGTCGAATATCGACCGACCCGAAATTCACGCGCTGGTAACCAACGCTTTCTCGGCCTTCTTCCGACGCAACATAACCAATTACCCCCAAGCCGGAAAATACCCTGTAAGCTTCATCGGCTCAATAGCCTGCTACTACGAGACTCAGCTCCATGAGGCCGCCGCTCCATTCGGATACACAATCGGAAAAATCGTAAAAAGCCCCATGCCCGGTCTTGTGGAATATCACACCGCCTGAACAGCATACCCGAACACTTACACAAATAAATTATGGCTTTCATAAAAATTTCAGAACAGCCGTCGCTATATAACGACCTGGAAAAAAAATCAACCGGCGAAATCCTCCACTATATAAACGAGGAAGACAAAAAGGTGGCGCTTGCAGTGGAAAAAGCTCTGCCACAGATAGAGAAACTTGTAAACGAGATTGTACCGCGCATGAAACGCGGAGGCCGGATATTTTATATCGGCGCCGGAACCTCCGGACGCCTCGGGGTACTCGACGCATCGGAAATACCCCCGACTTTCGGCATGGACCCTTCATGGGTGATAGGCATAATAGCCGGAGGTGAAAAGGCTCTGCGCAACCCGGTGGAAAACGCCGAGGACGATACCATGCAAGGCTGGCTCGATCTCTCGAAATTCGGCATCAACGAAAAAGACACCGTTATCGGCATAGCAGCCTCCGGTACAACTCCGTATGTGATAGGAGCGCTTGAGGAATGCCGCCGCCACGGCATTCTCACAGCATCGATAAGCTCGAATCCCGACGCCCCGGTTTCCCAGGCCGCCGATATACCCATCGAAATGATTGTCGGTCCGGAAGTCGTAACCGGAAGCTCGCGAATGAAGTCCGGCACCGGTCAGAAAATGATATGCAACATGATCACAACGGCCACAATGATACGCATGGGCCGCGTGAAAGGAAACCGTATGGTGAACATGCAGCTTTCTAACGCAAAACTTGTCGACCGCGGCACACGCATGGTGGTTGAGGAACTCGGCCTGCCGTACGACGAAGCCAAACGACTGCTGCTGTTCCACGGCTCGGTTAAAAACGCAGTAGACGCATACCGCAATGAAGAAGCTTAGCATTCTTACAGCCGCAGTCTTGCTTGCCACATCTGCGGCCTTCGCCGAGAACCCCGACTACTCGCGCTTTCCTGCATTCTACGCCCAAAGGGCCACACTTTTCGACCTTCTCCCCATGGATTCCCAATCGATAGTAATGCTCGGCAACAGCATCACCAACGGATGCGAATGGGCCGAACTGCTCGGCAACCCAAATGTAGTCAACCGTGGCATCAGCGGCGACACCGTCGACGGCATTCAGACTCGGCTCGGCTCCATAATGGAAGCAAAGCCGGCCAAAATTTTCCTTATGATAGGCGTGAACGATGTGAGCCACGACCTTACAGCCGACTCCATAGCCGCCTCGATAGGCGAACTGGTGCACCGTATTCGCACCGAGTCGCCTTCTACCCGACTATACCTGCAATCGCTGCTGCCGGTGAACCAGAGCTTCGGGCGCTACCACAAACTCGATGGCAAAGAACAGGTAATACGCGACATCAACGCTCAGCTGACGGCGATAGCCGCACGCGAAGGCGCCACTTTCATAAACCTCTATCCGCTGCTCGCCGATGATCAGGGAAACCTCGACAGCAAGTACACCAACGACGGTCTGCACCTGCTCGGGCCAGCCTACCTCGTATGGCGCGATGCAATACTGCCGTATATAAACGAATAAAAATCACAAACTATTCGGGTTAGATGTTTTGCAAATTCAATTTATTATAATTATCTTTGCGAAAACATCTAACCCGAATTGCTATGAAACGTCTGTTCCTGATTATTTCTCTGCTGTCTGTCATACCGATTTGCTCCACTGCACAAATTCAATATGAACACGTATTCTACAGCCTTGTCGACTCAAAAAAACACAAAGATGCCGAACACGTACTCCGCACCTGGGAAAAATACAGCCCACAGGACCCGGAACTGCCGGTGGCCCGATTCAGGCTGCATGTCGAAAAAGCCAGAAAAGTGAGTCTGTCGCGGCCCGACAGATACGGCAAACGTAAAGCAGAACAAAGCTGGAACAAAAAAGAACTGGCTAAAGCCATGGACGCAATAGACTGCGGAATAGCAGCCTACCCGGCTCGATTCGACTTCTATGTAATGAAAGCCGAAAACCAGATGACCACAGCCGACTACACAGGCGCGGGCAACACTCTTACCTCAATGCTCTCTACCGGCCGCGACATCAGCTACCAATGGCGCATTGCCCGATCGGCTCAGGTATCCGACAGCATAAACGCCACAATCTCCACTCTTGAGCCTTTCATCCGCAATCTGTTCGACGCTCACACGCCGGAGTCGATTGATGCCCTCGAAAAGGTGGTGACAGAGGCCCGGAAAGACTTCCCGGACGACTCCCGGATCATACATGCCGCCGGAAAAGCGGCTCTGGCTGAAAACAAACCGGGCATAGCCTTGCGATGCTTCGATACGGCCAACAGACTCGACTCCGGAAACCCCGAATACATAATCGACATGGCATATGCCTGTTTCCTGACCAACCAGGACTCACTGGCCGTGGACTACTACCGCAAAGTACTGAAAATGAACGGCACCACCAACGAACAACGCAACCGTGCCTACTACATGAGCCGGATGATGACAGAAGCTCCCCGCGAACTCACGCTCAAACAATTTGAATTCACCGCCCTGCCCTGGCTGGCGTGGAACTTCGCGCCCGGTTCATCGGAACTGTTTCTGAGCAACGCAGAATTCATACTGAACAAATATCTGAAAAAAATGGGCTATGACGTCTGCTTCGACACCGAAGGCATCACAGCCGAATTGGTAAACGTCGACGGCATGGTGTGTGTTGCCTGGACATTCCCCATTCCGAAAGAACTCGGTCTGCTGGGTTATCTGGTAATGGTTCCAAACGGCCCGAAATACGATGTTTTCGCCCTGGCCCGCTTCGACCGCGACCGCACCTTTGGCGAAAACACCCAGCACCTCGACTACTGGGAGGTGTATCACATACAGGAAAACGGCATGACAGCATACGCACGCATTCCCCGTCCGCAGCGTGTGGCCACATTTGCACGGCAAATCGCCACAGGCGTACTGCGCTGAACGGCAACCCGCGTACAGCCGTCAATCAGTGCGTCAGGGCAATATTGTTCTCCTTGGCTACACGCCGCAGATTCAGAATCGCATAGCGCATGCGCCCCAGAGCCGTGTTGATGCTGACCCCGGTAAGCTCGGCGATTTCCTTGAAACTCAAATTCTTGTAATAACGCATCATCAGAACCTCGCGCTGACTTTCCGGCAGATGCATGATTATCTTGCGGATATCGGCGCGAATCTGCGAATCAATCATCATATCCTCGACCGTACCCTCGCTGAGTTCGCGGCGGTTGAGCACATCGTAATTCTCATCATCGGTAGAAACCGAAGCCTCGGCCTTCTCCTGCCTGAAAAAATCTATTATAAGATTACGTGCTATACGCGTAATCCAGGCCGAGAACTTCCCCACCTCGTTATACCTGCCCTGACGTATGGTCATGATAGCCTTCACGAAAGTCTCCTGGAATATATCCTCGGAGGCATCCGGGTCCTTTACCATCTGCATGATATAGGCATACACACGCTGACGGTGGCGCATGAGAAGTTCATCGAAAGCAGGGTTGTTGCCTTGTGCGTAAGCATTGACCAACTGGTCGTCGGTCATCTTCTTAATTGATTGCATTTACTATTCTTCCTTATTTGTTTTTTGGAGTAGAATTTTGCAATAGGCGATATGGAATAAGCGTTTATAATAATACAGGTTAATTTCCGAAAACGTTCATCCGAACGCATCGTAAACGCAAAATTAATAAAAATCACGCATATCCACAAGCATTTATCGGCCCTGTACCTGCACTTTAGTTTTTTTTAACCCGGCACACACAATAAATCAAGAACCGTTCACACCAGTCACGCCATACTCCCACATACCGCCCCATCGCTACACATACCGACAAATATACTGTACCTCATACAATAAACCCACACCGTACCGCGTTAATATTGCGTCGGTTCCCCATTCAGGGCACCGGCAGATGAATTTACTTTTTTCCTCTTTTAACCAAAAGGCCATCAAAACACCTTTCACCTCTTAAACCGGCTGCCTATGAAGAAAATTTCTACTCCTTGCCGGAGTTTCGACTCCACCCGGCGCCAATGCAGTCAGCGCCCACAATCGCCCCGCAGACTCACAATGGAGTTCCTGCGGCAGTTTGCAAGAACCTACAGGCCCGCCCCGGGCAACATGGCCCAGGCCATGCCGGGTTACTCGCTGAACTGACAGCAACGAACAACCGCCGCAACAATCAGCGGCGGTTTTTTCGTTTTTCGCGCCGAAAATTTGCCTAATCAACAAAAAATCACTAATTTTGCAGCCGGTTTGACAACCGACACAAAACAAAACAATTAACCAAAAGCAAAACAATGCATTACGAAACCGTTTTCATTTTAACTCCCGTTTTGTCTGATGTACAGGCAAAGGAAGCGGTAGAAAAGTTCAGCAAAGTGCTCGCCGACAACGGTGCCACTATCGTGAACACTGAAGACTGGGGCCTGCGCAAGCTCGCCTACCCCATCGACAAAAAGTCGACCGGCTTTTACACACTCATCGAGTTCGACGGCGAACCCGTAGCTGTAAAGAAACTCGAAACCGCTTTCCGCCGCGACGAGCGCGTAATCCGCTTCCTCACTTTCCGTCAGGACAAGTATGCAGCCGAATACGCCGCCAAACGCCGTTCGCTCAAAGCCAACAAAGAAACCAAAGTAGAAGTAGAAGCAAAGGAGAACTAAACCATGGCACAGGCTCAATCTGAAATCCGCTATCTCACCCCCATGTCGGTGGACGTGAAGAAGAAAAAATACTGCCGCTTCAAACGCAGCGGCATCAAATATGTCGACTACAAAGACCCCGAATTCCTCAAGAAGTTCCTCAACGAGCAGGGCAAAATCCTTCCCCGCCGCATCACCGGCACTTCGCTGAAATTCCAGCGCCGCGTGGCTCAAGCCGTTAAACGCGCTCGCCACCTGGCTCTCCTGCCCTACGTAACCGACCTTATGAAATAACCCAAAGCTCAAGGACAACACATGAAACTTATTCTCAAACAGGACGTCCAAGGCCTCGGATACAAGGACGACGTCGTAGAAGTTAAAGACGGCTACGGCCGCAACTACCTGATTCCCCAGGGCATGGCAGTAAT
>JAIDBM010000230.1 GCA_029056365.1 Muribaculaceae bacterium
AAGTCGTGTCCCCATTCCGATATGCAATGAGCTTCATCGATAGCATAGAATGAAATAGGAACAGTTTTCAGAAACTATATGTTTTCAGATATTGTAAGCGACTCCGGTTCCACATACAGGAGTTTTGTCAATCCGGCGCTGACATCGGCCTTGACCTGGTCAATCGCTGTTCGGGTGAGTGATGAATTCAGAAAATGGGCCACGCTGTCGTTGGCGCTGAAGTGCCGCATGGCATCGACCTGATTCTTCATCAATGCTATCAGAGGCGACACTACTATGGCCGTGCCCTCGCTGATTAGCGCCGGCAACTGATAGCACAATGACTTACCTCCGCCGGTTGGCATAAGCACAAAGGTGTCACGACCGCTTATAAGCGATTCGATGATAGCCTGTTGATTGCCTTTGAATTTGTCGAATCCGAAATGCTCTTTGAGCGCGTCGGTCAGTGTCATGTTGCCTGTCATGGGATTGACTCCGTTAGATGGTTGATATTCGGTTGACTATTACGAAATTGCGCTGTTAGATAGAATTATTGTTGGATTTTGGTTGATTTGGCTAATTGTTCGGCCACCAGCTGGCGGGTGACAGTGAACTGGCGGATATCAGTGCCTGGAACCTCGTACATGGAATCAATCATAACCGATTCTACGATTGAGCGCAGTCCGCGTGCTCCCAATTTGTATTTGACGGCTGTGTCGACAATAAGGTCCAGTGCGTCTTCATCGAATTCAAGTTCCACGCCATCCATTTTGAACAGTTTTTTATATTGTCGTGTTATGGCGTTTCGTGGTTCGGTGAGCACACGGCGCAGAGCTTCTTTGTCAAGGGGTTCGAGATGGGTGAGCACCGGCAGGCGTCCGATTATTTCCGGTATCAGGCCGAATGACTTGAGGTCCTGCGGCTCGATATATTGTAGATAATCGTCTTTTTTTCCAAGACGGCGGCCTCCGGTCACATAACCCACGACATGGGAGTTCATGCGGTGTGCTATTTTCTGTTCTATGCCATCGAATGCTCCGCCGCATATAAACAGAATATTTTTGGTGTCGACCGGAATCATGCGCTGCTCCGGGTGTTTACGGCCTCCTTGAGGGGGAACGTTCACTATCGAGCCTTCAAGCAATTTAAGCAGTCCTTGCTGAACGCCTTCTCCGCTTACATCGCGTGTAATCGACGGGTTATCGCCTTTACGGGCTATTTTGTCGATTTCATCGATGAACACAATGCCGCGTTCTGCTTTAGCCACGTCATAATCGGCGGCCTGAAGCAGACGGGTCAGCAGACTTTCGATGTCTTCGCCAACATATCCGGCCTGTGTCAGTACGGTGGCGTCCACAATGGTGAAGGGAACATCGAGCAGACGGGCTATTGTTTTTGCTATGAGAGTCTTTCCGGTTCCTGTGGGTCCGACCATAATGATGTTGCTTTTTTCGATGTCGGTATCGTCATCGGCCTGCAACAGTCGTTTGTAATGGTTATATACCGATACGGAAAGATATTTTTTAGCGCTTTCCTGACCGATAACATATTGGTCGAGGAATTCTTTTATCTGAGCCGGTTTTGGTACGTCAGACAGATTTTTGCTTAGTTTCTGCTTGTTTTTGGCTTTGTCGTCCTGTTCCATCTCCTGTATCATGCCGTTGATTATGTCGATGCATGAATCGCAGATGAAAACACCTGGCTCTCCGCCTGGCACCATGAATCTGACTTCAGAGGCCGACCGGCCACAAAAGCTGCATTTGTTGCTTTTTGCTTTGGGCATGGCTCAGATACTTGGTGTGGCTTTTTTGTTCTTGATAAGAATATGGTCGATCATGCCGTATTCTTTTGCTTCTTCGGCTGTCATCCAGTAGTCGCGGTCGGAATCGCGTTCAACTTTTTCAAAAGGTTGTCCGGAATGACCGGCGATAATGTTATATAGTTCGTCTTTGAGTTTTTTGATTTCACGGGCTGTGATTTCAATATCCGAAGCCTGACCCTGGGCGCCGCCCATAGGCTGATGAATCATCACACGCGAGTGGGGCAGGGCAAAGCGCTTTCCTTTTTCGCCCGATACAAGCAGTACTGCCGCCATAGAGGCTGCCATGCCGGTGCAAATAGTGGTGACATCGGAACTTATGTACTGCATGGTGTCGTATATTCCGAGACCTGCATATACCGATCCGCCGGGAGAATTTATATATATGGAGATGTCTTTTCCGGGGTCTGATGAATCAAGATACAGAAGCTGGGCCTGGATTACATTGGCGGTATAGTCGTTCACCTCGGTTCCCAGAAATATTATGCGGTCCATCATAAGTCGTGAAAACACATCCATCTGCGCCACATTCAGCTGGCGTTCTTCCATAATGGTGGGGCTGATGTAGTTGGCTGATACGGTGCCTCCGGCTTTGGAGATATACTGGTCGAGCGCCAGTCCGTTCATGCCGAGATGGCGTACAGCGAAGTTGCGGAAATCGTTGTTGTTCATATTCTAAATTTACCTTTTGTTTTAGCATTTATTGGAATCTGTGCCCTGTCGCCGATGCTGGGGGCATGGAGAGAGCGGTCGTTTTTTATCTGACCCGGTTAAAAGCGGGTCGCTTCATTATTCAAAGTTACGTTTTTTTTTTTGATTACACAACTTATGAAAATCATTTTTGCAAATTATGAGAAAAATACAGAGAGGAAGATGTATCCGGCATCTTCCTCTCTGAAGGGTTTGTTTCTGGTTTGTTTCGATTATTCCGCGTTTTCTTCCGCGTTGTTTTCCTGGGCCTGATATTGCGCCATGTATGCCCGGTAGTCGTCGAGTGATACTTCTTCGATGTCAAGGGTCACGTTTTCGCGGACGGTGGCGAACAATTTAAGGTCGCTTACTTCTTCTACAATGTGGCGGCGGTAGTTCTTGTCGGCCAGAATGTGCTTGGCTGCGTTGTCGATGGTGGCTTCATCGGCGTTGAAGATACCATACTGACGGAACTGCTGCTGGGCAATGAACTTGGTGCGGGCCATAATGTCTGCTTCGTCGATGGTGACATTGAATTTCGCGGCGATGGCCTCTTTGATGAGCTGCCATGTGAGGTCGGGCAGAACTTCTTCATACACCTTGTCCATGTCGGTGTTCTCATCGATGTTTTCTTCGTTGGCGAGTTTGAGCCATTTTTTGAGGAATTCCTTCGGAAGGGTAAGATTTCCGTAGGTGTCGATGAGGTATTTTTTCAGTTCAAGGTTGCTGAAGTAGTCGGTGGTGCTTCTGAACTGCTGGGCGAGAACTGTGCGGATAGCTTTGTCGAATTCTTCATCGTTATGCACTTTGTCGCGTCCGAATACGTTGTCAAAGAATTCCTGGTCGTGTTCTGCCGGCTTCACTACGATTATTTCCGAGATGGCCATTTCGAAGTCGCCCTTTACTTCCGGTGCTTTTTCTTTGTCGATGTTAAGCATGGATGAAAGTTCTGCCACATTGCCTTCGCAGCTGTTGTAGGGGTTGAATACAACCTTGTCGTTCACTTTTTTACCAATGAACTTGCCGGCTTCTTCCTTGCTTTTGAAGTACATGGGGGCGACTATTCCGTTGATTACCTGAATGGCGTCTTCGGAGTCGTTGATCGAGCCGTCTTCGTTCAGCTGCATTATAGTGCCTTTTACAAGCGCTTTTTCATCTACTTCTTCGCCGGGAACCTGTGCGCCGAAGCGTTCGCGGAGGCTTTTGTCTTCATCTTCCACCATCTGGTCGGTCACCTGGATGGCCTTGTAGGGGAGTTTTACTTCTTTGTCGAGGTTCAGGTTGATTTCGGGGGCGATACCGACTTCGTATTCGAATGTATAGTCTTTGTCGGCAAGGTTGATTTCTTTTACCTCGGCGGCTATAGGCTGACCGATGATGTTGAGCTTCTGCTCTTTTATATAATCGGCGACTGCCTCGTATACGCTGCGGTTAAGAATGTCGCTCTTGACTTGTTTGCCAAAGCGCATGCGCAGTTGAGGAAGGCTTATATGTCCTTTGCGGAAACCGGGGATATTGTGTGTGTTGCCGATTTTTCGAAGCTCGGCATCAACTTTCGATGCATAGTCGGCTTCTACAACCTGGGCAACAATTTTACCGTTTACGTCGTCGATTTTCTCGAATGTAATATTCATTATCTGTTGTTTATGAGGTGATTATATATTATTTTCGACCTATTGCGCTAAAGAGCGCGTTTATTCGGGTGCAAATTTAGTGAATTTTTTACAAACAGCCAACATCGTGTGCTATTTTGTGATGTCGGCGATTTCGGCCACCAGTGCACGGGCACAGCGTATGCCATCGACGGCGGCCGAGACAATTCCTCCTGCGTGTCCGGCTCCTTCGCCACATGGGTAAAGACCAGCCACTGAGACATGTTGCAGCGAGTCGTTGTGGCGTGGAAGCTGAACGGGAGCGGACGTGCGGGTCTCGTCGCCTATTACAATGGCCTCGTGGGTGAGAAAACCGCGTGCTTTGCGGCCGAACTCGCGGAATCCGTTCTGAAGCCGCTTTGTTACCTGAGGAGGGAGCAGCTGGTCGACTCTGGCGCTCAGCACGCCCGGCGCATAGCTTGATTGAGGCAGTGTGTCTGAGAGTTGTCCATCGACAAAGTCGGTCATTCTTTGAGCCGGAGCACGTTGGGTTTTTCCGGCCGCCTCATAGAATTTTTGTTCGATTCCGGCTTGAAAATCCAGCATTTTCAACGGGTCTTCTCCGGGTATGTCTTCCGGAAGCACCTCTACAACCATGCCGCTGTTGGCCCATCGGGTTCCTCTGTTCGACGGCGACATGCCGTTTACGACCAATTGTCCGTTATCGCTTGCCGCAGGAATGATGAATCCGCCTGGGCACATGCAGAAGCTGTATACCGCCCGGTTGTCCACTCTGCACAGCATGGAATATTCGGCAGGGGGCAGATATTTTCCGCGTCCTTGCGGATTATGGTATTGTATGCGGTCGATGAGTTGTTGAGGATGCTCCAGCCGTACTCCAACCGCAATTCCTTTTGGATGCATCTCTATGTCGTGGCGTCTGAGCATTTGATATACATCGCGGGCTGAATGTCCGGTGGCAAGTATTACAGGGCCGGCAATCCGGCTTCCGTCTGACAGAACCACACCCTCAGCGGTTCCGTTTTCGCCGATTATAAGGTCGGTGGCTTTATGCCGGAACAGTACACATCCGCCATTTTTTTCTATTGTGTGACGAATGTTTTTTATCACGTCAGGCAGACGGTCGGTGCCTATGTGTGGATGAGAGTCGACGAGAATATCGCGCCTGGCTCCATGATGATACAGCAGTTGCAGGACTTTGTCGGCCGGACCACGTTTGGTGCTTCGGGTGTATAGTTTGCCATCGGAGAACGCGCCTGCGCCACCTTCTCCAAAGCAATAGTTCGATTCGGGGTCAACCGTTTGTGTGCGGCTTATCGCTGCCATGTCGCGGCGCCGTTCGTCTACGTCCTTTCCTCTCTCTATCACAATCGGACGTATGCCGAGTTCGATCAGTTCAAGAGCTGCGAAGAGTCCGGCAGGTCCGGCTCCGACAACCACGGCCTGGGGCGCATTGCTTACATCGGAGTAATGCGGCGGTTCCGGCACAAGCGCATCGCGTTTGTCTTCTGTGTCGATGTGCAGGTCAAGCGTGATGTTTACCATTATTCGCCGTTGGCGGGCATCGATTGATCGCCTGATGAGGTCGCAACGGACAATCCGTTCTGGCCCCACTCCTGCCATACGTGCCGCCTGACGGCACCGTAACTGTTCGTCTGCTGCGGTTTTCGGGTCGAGCCGCAGGTTCACTCGTTGTATCATTTCTTATGTGGGAGGTTTGTCAATGTGGTTATAGCCTGTTTGCGCATGCTGTACCAAAGGGTGCCGACCGCGAGGGTGAATGCCAGCACATCGCTGCCTGTCATCGCTGCCCATACACCTTTTATACCGAATATCGGCGGCATGATCCACAGCAGTGGAAGCAGGAAAATCAGCTGGCGTGTGAGCGACAGGAATATGGATATTTTGGGTTTTCCGATTGATTGGAAGTAGTTCTGAATCACTATCTGTACGCCTACTACCGGATAGCAGATGAAGTATATGCGGAATCCCTGGCGGGCGATTTCAATCATCTGGCGGTCGGTAGTAAACAGGTTTGAGATAGTGTCGGGCAGAAGTTCTGTAAGAATCCATCCGAGAGTAGTTATACATAAACCGCATATTATGCCTTTGCGCAGTGTCTGTTTTACTCTGTCGGTGTTTCCGGCACCGATATTGTAGCCAAGAATAGGCTGCATGCCTTGTGTTACGCCGAACACTATCATTACAAAGAACATTGTAGTGCGGTTTATGATTCCATATGCGCCTACTGCGATATTGCCCATATTGTTTCCGGCATATTCCAGCAGAGCTTTGTTCAGAAAAACTACCACAAGGCAGGCGCAGCAGTTCATGAGAAATGGTGATAGCCCGATGGAATATATTTTTTTTAGTACGGAAGCAGAGAAGAAGTTGCGCCGCCATTGAAAATGTACAAAGCTTTTCTTTGATATGAAATGCGCCAGCACCCATGCCAGTGCGGCTGTCTGGCCAAAGATGGTGGCCAATGCCGCGCCGGCTATGCCCCAGTGGAGAACAAATATGAATATAGGGGCAAGAATAACGTTGACGGCAACAGACAGCAACGCCGATATCATGGCTTTACGGGGGTAGCCTGTGGCTCTCATTATATTGTTCAGGCCTATGAATACGTATGATATGGGAGAACCTATGAGTATCACCTGCATGAAACCGCGTGCATAGACGATTGTTTCGGGAGTGGCGCCGAAGAAAATCAGAATCGGGTCGAGAAAAAGCAGCGTCAGTCCTCCGAACACTATTGAATGTATCAGGCACAGGCATGTTACGGTGCTGAGTACATCGCTTGCTTTTGCCAGATTTTTCTGTCCGAGAAAAATAGAGCTGATGGTTGCTCCGCCTACTGCAACGAGAGTACAGAAACCGATAACGAGATTCATAAGCGGAAAAGTGATGGCCAGACCGGCTATTGCCATGGCATTGACGCCCCGGCCTATGAATATGCTGTCGATTATGTTGTATAACGATGTGACCAGAGAGGCTATTATTGCAGGGACAGAATATTGCAACAGCAATTTGCCCACTGGGCGGGAGCCTAATTCGGTTGGTGATGTTGCTTGAGCCTGATTTGACATATACGTTCTATTATAACATTATGCAAAATTAGCGAATTTATATGGCATTGGGTTGCTAAACTTTGTTAAGACCGGGTCCGGCGATAAATATAAGAGCCGGTTCGATAATGAAATGCGGGGCCCGGAACTGCCGGACCCCGCATAATAATATTGTGACGATGTGGATTATTTCAGCCAGCGGTCGAACCAGCGGAAGAACAGTCTCTGCCACATAACGGCGTTCTGAGGTTTCAGAATCCAGTGGTTTTCATCGGGGAATATTACCATTTCGGCAGGTATGCCGCGCAGCTTGGCCGCATTGAAGGCTGCCATGCCCTGGCTGGCAAGAATACGGTAGTCGAATTCACCATGGCTGATCATGATAGGGGTATCCCATTTGTCGACAAAGCGATGGGGCGAGTTTTCGAAAGTACGCTGTGCCACAGCATTGTCTTTTTCCCAGTATGCGCCTCCCATATCCCAGTTCGCGAACCACATTTCTTCGGTTTCAAGATACTGGGCTTCCATGTTGAAGATACCGGCATGGGCAAGCAGTGCGGCGAAGCGCTTGTTATGGTTGCCTGCAAGCCAGTAGATTGAGAATCCGCCATAGCTTGCGCCTGTGGCTCCGATTTTCTCGGCGTTGACATAAGGCTTCTCTTTCATGTAGTCTACGGCTGCAAGATAGTCCTTCATGTTTTGTCCGGGATAGTCTTTTGAAATCTGGGCGTTCCACTCAGTTCCGAATCCAGGTAGTCCGCGACGGTTTGGAGCAATCATTATATATCCGTTGGATGCCATAAGGGCAAAATTCCAGCGGTAGCTCCAGAACTGGCTTACGGCCTGCTGCGGGCCACCCTGGCAATACAGTATGGCCGGATACTTCTTGGCGGAATCAAAATCAGGCGGGAGTACGGCCCATACGAGCATTTCCTTTCCATCGGTGGTGGGAACATAATGGCGTTCGACCGATGGCATTTTGAGCTGGTTGAAAATAGGAGCGTTGACATCGGTGAGCTGTTTTACATCACTGCCTTTGCGACCCGTTGTCACCGAGAGAACCTCGTTAGGACGCAGCATTGAGTGACGCATAGTCACTACGGTGTTTTTGTCTACCGGACTAAGCGATGTATAGTCCCATTCTCCATCGGTGAGTTTTGTTACCTTTCGCGACTTGATGTCGATGTTGAACACCGGGATAGTGCCGAGATGCGGAGCAACAAACCAGAGGCGTTCGCCATCGGGGTTCCAGGCGAACTCATCTATTGTATAATCCCAGTCGGCGGTAAGGTCGGTTTTGGTTCCGGTGGCCATGTCGAGAATCATGAGCCGGTTTTTGTCAGACTCATAACCGTCGTGCTCCATGCTCAGCCATGCAAGTTTGCTTCCGTCGGGAGAGAAAGCGGGCATTGTGTCATAGCCGCCGTTTCCTTCGGTGAGGTTTCGGGCCGAGCCATCGGCGATATTGTATAGAAACAGGTCGCTGTTGGTGCTCAGGGCGTAATCCATGCCTTTTTTCTTGCGGCATACGTATACGATTTGTTTGCAGTCGGGTGTCCATGCGAAAGATTCCGGACCGCCGAACGGTTTCATGGGCGCTTCGTAGGGTTCATCGCCAAGAATGTCTTTGAGTTCTCCGACCTTGGAACCATCGAACGCGCCGAGAAACGGGTGGGGGATTTCGGTAACCCATTCATCCCAGTGTTTATACATAAGGTCATCGACAACTCGTCCGGTGGCTTTGGGCAGGTCGGGATATATGTCGGCGGCGTTGCGTGCGTATTTTACATTTCCTATAAGAATAATTTGTTTTTCGTCTGGCGAGAACAGAAATCCGTTTATGCCGCCTTCAACCTTGCTTGCCTGTGTACGGGCACTTCCGTCGGCGTTCATTACCCACAGCTGGGCTTTTCCGTCTTTATCCGCACTCATAAAGGCAATCCGTCGGCCTCCATCGATCCATACAGCGCCGTTTTCCGATTTTTCAGTGGCGGTGAGCCGTTTCAGACCGCTTCCATCGGTGTTCATTACCCATAGGTCGTTATTCGATCTGTTGAGTTCGAGGTTTTCGTAAGAGATGCCGAACAATATTTTTTTTCCATCGGGCGATACTGTCGGACTACTTACGCGACCAAGCGCTTCAAGTGCGTCGATGTCGAAAATTCCGGTGGCCGAGTGGAATGCCGGAATTTCGATGAGCGGGTTACCCGCAGTATCGGCCGGTTCCGCAGCCTGGGCCACAGAGGCAAGCATCAATGCGCTTGCTGTCATAGCAATCTGTTTCATTCAGTGTTTAGGTTTATTTGTTTTTGGTGTTTCAGATATATTTTAAGGGTATCAGTAGTCGTCAAGGATGCAGACTCCGTCGATGTCGCCAAGCTTATTACAGAGAAACTGCCTGTTGTCGAGAGTACATATGAGGGTCATTGAACACACATTGTCGAACTGTTGGTCGGCCACTGTGACATCGGCTGATTTTGTCAGACGCATGACATCGTTCATGGCAAGATATGGAAATGAAAATTTTATTTCCGACATCTCGCTGAGTTCGATTATCTCGCCGGCTTCTATGGCATCACGGGCCGCTTGTCTGTAGGCAGCGATAAGACCGGATGTTCCGAGTTTTATGCCTCCGAAATAACGTACGACCACAATTACCGTGTCAGTCAGTCCAAAACTGTTGATTTGTCCTAAAATCGGTTTCCCCGCAGTGCCTGACGGTTCTCCGTTGTCACTGCTCAGAAAATTGTTTCGTGCGGCTCCGAGCATGTATGCCCAGCATACATGACGGGCATCGTGGTACTGCCGGCTGTATGTGTCGATTACTTTTCTGGCTTCTTCCGCCGTTGTTACCGGATGGGCGAAAGCCAGAAACTTACTCATTTTTTCTTTGAATATCGCCGAGCTGGCTGTTTTCAGAGTCAGGTAATTCATCTTAGTTACAAAATTACTAAAAAATTCTTTTGTATACCGATGGCGCATTAATAAAAATTTCCTAATTTTGTTTTTGGTGTGCGAAACCAATATGTGTTACAAAAAGTTATATAATATAGTCCGGCATTGGACGAGGAGCGCACAAATTGTATCCGACATGGACTTTTTTAGAAGAATATACCGCTTTTATGCTGATGGTTTCCGTAGCATGACCATCGGGCGTACTTTATGGCTGGTGATAGTAATCAAGCTTGTGGTGATGTTCATTATTATAAGATTGCTGTTTATGCCTGATGCTCTTGGAGGTCTTGAAGGCGATGATGAAAAGTCTGAGACCGTAAGGAAAAATCTCACTGAAGATATAAACTGTCAGTGCCATTGCTTTCTGTATGGATACAATGAGTCTGTTATTCATAATCCACATACAATCAGTGAAAAATCAAAGTAACTAAAACATAAAACTAAATTAATGGATCTATTAGCAACCGTAGACTGGTCAAGGGCACAGTTTGCCCTTACAGCCATGTATCACTGGCTTTTCGTGCCGCTTACAATCGGTCTGGCACTGATTGTAGCCGTGATGGAAACCATTTATTTCCGTACGCGCGATGAACGCTGGAAAGGACTTACTAAATTCTGGATGACTCTGTTCGGCATCAACTTTGCGATAGGTGTGGCTACCGGACTTATACTCGAATTCGAGTTTGGCACAAACTGGTCGAATTACTCCTGGTTTGTAGGCGACATATTCGGTGCTCCGCTTGCAATAGAAGGTATATTCGCGTTCTTTCTGGAGGCGACCTTTGTGGCCGTGATGTTTTTCGGATGGAAAAAGGTGTCTCCGGGATTTCACCTTGCCGCCACATGGCTGACTGCTTTCGGTGTTGCACTTTCCGCATGGTGGATACTTGTGGCCAACGCCTGGATGCAGTATCCGGTTGGCATGGAGTTCGATCCCGATCAGATGCGAAATGTGATGACCGACTTTTCAGCTGTGGCACTTTCGCCGGTGGCGGTCAATAAATTCTTCCACGCGGTGTTTTCCACCTGGACTCTGGCAGGTGTGTTTGTGGCAGGGGTAAGCGCCTGGATGTTATGGCGCAGGCGCAATATCGAAGCTTCAAAGCTTTCGCTTCGTGTCGGTTCATGGGTAGGATTGGCCGGTATTGTGCTCACATTATGGACCGGCGATGGTTCGGCGGTAAATGTGGCGAGAGTCCAGCCGATGAAACTGGCGGCTATGGAAGGTTTGTATGACGGCAAGATCGGGCAGGAGCTTGTAGGATTCGGTATACTTAACACCGACAAGCGGCCGGGCGATGATCAGCCGGCCATGTATGGCGAAGTAAGCATACCGTATGGGCTCTCGGTGCTGGCCAATCACGATGCAAAAAGTTTTGTTCCCGGCATCAACGACCTGATAAAGGGCATCAGTCTGACTTCGGAAGGTGATACTGTCAATACGGTTTCATATGCGGAGAGAATTGAAATGGGCCGTACTGCACGCAAGGCGCTTGCCTTATACGATGAAGCACGCAAGGCCGGAGACGAAGGAGCCGCCGCAGAAGCGCTTGATCTGCTGAAAGAAAACTACAGGTATTTCGGCTATGGATATTTTGAGGACCCAGCTGATGCGGTGCCGCCTGTAGCTCTGACATTCTATAGCTTTCGTGTAATGGTGGTTACCGGTGGCTATCTGCTGCTGCTGTTTATTGCGCTCATATTTGTCTGCTATCGAAAGCCTGGGTTCCTTGAACGCAAATGGCTTCACTGGCTTTGTATAGCAAGCATACCGTTGGTATGGATTTGTTCTCAGGCCGGATGGGTGCTTGCCGAAGTAGGCCGTCAGCCATGGACTATTCAGGATCTGCTCCCGGTGCAGGCGGCAGTAAGCGCTATTCCGTCAGACAATGTGGTGATAACATTCTGTTTGTTCGCAGTGCTGTTCACATTGCTGCTCGCGGCTGAAATAAGCATAATGCTCCGCTATATCTCTCGAAAATCAAAAAACGACATAATGGCATAATAAAATGACTGAATTACAGATACTACAATCATATTGGTGGCTTCTTATAGCCGTGATAGGCGCACTGCTTGTGTTCCTGCTG
>JAIDBM010000231.1 GCA_029056365.1 Muribaculaceae bacterium
CGGTAGGACCGAGGAACATGAAAGTGCCGATGGGTTTGCCGGGATCCTTCAGGCCAATGCGGTTCCGGTGTATGGCCTTGACGATTTTTTCAATAGCTTCGTCCTGGCCGATAATCGATTTTTTGAGCGACGGAGCCATTTCAAGCAGGCGTACGCCTTCGGCCTGGGCTATGCGTGTCACAGGCACACCGGTCATCATTGCCACTACTTCGGCCACCTGTTCTTCATCCACGGTCTGACGGTGTTCCTCAAGTTCCTTTTCCCATTTGGCGGTTGCTCTGTCGAGTTCTTCGCCAAGGGCCTGGGCCTTGTTGCGCCATTCGGCTGCGGCAGGGTAGTTCGATGCTTTCGCCGCATCGAGCTTGTTTCGCGTGGCCTGGGCGATTTCGTTTTCGAGTCGGTCGATTTCTTCGGGAACCTGTATGTTCGAGATGTGTGCCCTCGAACCGGCTTCGTCGAGAGCGTCTATGGCCTTGTCGGGGAAGTTGCGGTCGCTGATATAGCGGTCGGTGAGCTTTACGCAAGCTTCAAGAGCCTCGGGCGTATAGTTCACGTTGTGGTGGTCTTCGTATTTGTCTTTTATGTTGTTGAGAATCTGCAGTGTTTCCTCGGCAGTGGTCGGTTCTACCATCACTTTCTGGAAGCGGCGTTCGAGAGCGCCGTCTTTCTCGATGTTCTTGCGGTATTCGTCGAGTGTGGTGGCTCCGATGCACTGCAGTTCGCCTCTGGCGAGAGCCGGTTTGAGCATGTTGGCCGCATCCATTGAGCCCTGGGCGTTTCCGGCTCCTACGATGGTGTGGATTTCATCGATGAACAGAATCACGTTGGGGTTTTTGCTGAGTTCGTTCAGGATGGCTTTTATGCGTTCTTCGAATTCACCTCTGTATTTGGTGCCGGCCACGATGCCGGCCATATCAAGCGAAACCACACGCTTGTCGAAAAGTATACGCGATACTTTTCTCTGCACTACTCTAAGCGCGAGACCTTCCACGATAGCGCTTTTG
>JAIDBM010000232.1 GCA_029056365.1 Muribaculaceae bacterium
ACTCCAAATTAACCGCCACCTAATGAATAAATGACTGCCCCACCCATAACGCGGGCGCCCTTCCATTTCCGAAATGCATGGGCGCCGGCTTTATGCGTGCAACACTACTACGAATTCCTCATGAAATCGAGTGCCGCCTTATAATCAGGCTCGTTTGTAATCTCACTCACAAGATCAACAAACTCAACGCGTCCTTCCGCATCGATAATTATCACAGCTCGCGCAAGCAGACCGGCAAGGGGGCCGTCGACTATCTGCAGCCCGTATTTCTGGGCGAAAAGAGGCGAACGGAACGCACTTGCCACCTCAAGATTCGCAATTCCCTCGGCGGTGCAGAAGCGGGATGCCGCAAACGGAAGGTCCATCGACACACATATCACCACCGTATCGTCAAGACCCGAGGCCTCAAGGTTGAAACGCCTTACCGAAGCCGCGCACACAGGCGTGTCGAGACTCGGAAAAACATTCAGAACCACGCGTTTGCCTCGAAAATCGATACAGCTGATTTCCTTCAGATCCTTATTCACAAGGTTAAAACAAGGTGCCTTTTCGCCGACAGCGGGCACATTTCCGTAGGTGTGACAGGGAGTTCCCTGAAAATAGATTGTTTCCATACATTATTCAAGTCTATTTAAGTCTGCTTATCAATTCTAAAACCTCGTCGACAAGATTTTTGTTCATACCTTGTATAAAATCCACAACCGTTCCGTCGGAATTTACAAATATCAGAGTCGGAGTCACTGTAACACCGCAGTCTCTCGCCACCGACCTGGCCCCATAAAGCACAGTCTCGCCGGGAAGCGGATGCCCCGACACTCCTTCTACAGCATCAAGACGGTTGTCGACGAAGGCTATCAGCGGACGAACCGTTCCGGGATACATGTCAATGGCCTGACGAACTTCATCGAGAACCCTGGCAGGGTCTCCGGCCTCGGCATCAAGAAAAAGCATCAATACCGGACTGTCGAATCCGTCCGGCTTATGATGTGTGAACCTCTCGCCGCCGGTAGTCTGGGCCGAGAACTCCGGCAGACGTTCTCCCGGCAGCTTCTCAAGTCTGAAATCGCTCTGACGGTATCTGGCGAATTCCTCAGGAAAAATCTTTGTCAAAGCCTCTTCGGTACGCGGAACATCCGCATCGCCTTGCGGGGCGCCGTATTCCACCGTCATGGTCTGTTCGCTTATCTGCCCGGGATTGGTGTCTATATCCAGACGCATTGGCCTGCCGTCGGATGCATTGAAACTATATCTGAACGTTCGCACCTCGTTGCCGGCCAGTGTCTGGCTGCCGGACACATTCACCGATTCTCCACGGCTGTCAATCGTGTAGCGGAAACTGCTGTCAGCCTCCATAGCCACAAGCTCATCGGCCAGCGAACCGGGCAACAGATTCACAAACTGAGCCTGACGGTGTACTCCCCTGCGGATATCGCCTCCCGGAACAAACGGCGATGCATCGTCCTCGGCATGATATTCCTGCAGACGGCCATCGCGGTAACGGTAATGGTTGCCCCGGAAATACGATGAAAAGCCATGCGACTCCCCGCCGCTGTGCGGCAGCTTCCATTCAATCAGATAATCGAATCCAAGAAGAGAGTCCGCGCCTCCATTGTCGGCGCCGGCCAGCCGCACCGAATACACTACCGGATTGGAAGCATTCGGAAGCCATACCTCAAAAACGGCGTCAGACACATACTTCTCATCGTCGAGACTGTTGATTTTATGTGCCAGTTCACCGAGTGTCGGCGTCTCCGTGGCCATGACCGGACAAAAAACAGCCAGCATGCCACACAACAATATATTCCTTGTCAGCATAATATTTCTTAGATAATGCAATGAATCAAACTTAAAACGCACACACAGCGGGCATTGTTCATATCCCGGGCGGCATTTCAACACGATACCGCAAAATTTCGTAACTTTGCAAACCAACCATCAACAGAACTCCAATGGACAAAGACAACAATAACGAAATTTTTCCGATAGTCGACCCCGACGGAAATGTCACAGGCCATGCAAGCCGCGGAGAATGCCACAACGGATCTATGCTTCTCCATCCTGTGGTACATCTGCACGTGTTCGACAGCACAGGACGTCTGTATCTGCAGCAACGCCCGCTATGGAAAGACATACAGCCCGGGAAATGGGACACCGCCGTAGGAGGCCATGTGGATTTCGGCGAAGAAACATCGGACGCACTGCTACGCGAAGCACGCGAAGAACTGGAACTCACCGAATTCAAGGCATCGTTCATACGAAGCTACGTATTCGAGTCGACACGCGAACGTGAACTTGTAAACGTGTTCTCCACCGTTACCGACCGGACTCCGCGCCCGAGCGTCGAGCTTGCCGGAGGCCGGTTCTGGACCCGCGAGGAAATACTTCAGGCCATCGGTACCGGAGTCCTCACCCCGAATTTCGAGCAAGAATACCAGATGCTTTTTCAGTCCCGGCCCTGAACGACAGAAGCCCCTTTTGCAAAATATTTTGCACAATCACATTTTTTTTGTAAATTTGAGCGCTGATTGGCAGCATGCCGCTCAGATATATTATATTGAATCAATTGAATTATGGAAATGCGTGACCGGGCACAGGACGGACTCACCCCGATGCCCACTACCCCACCCGATGCTCCGGCAACCGATATGATGCCGGCGCAATCTTCTGATTCTGCAGATGCTCAGACCGTCGAAAACTGCGTGCATCAGCAGATAACCATGGAAATGCTACTTGAAAATGCCAGAACTCTGGCTGAAAAAGACCCTGCGGATATATCCGGCGACGATGTACGCAGGCTCCGGCAGCAGTTCAACACGCTCCATAAGGCAATACCGGCCGATGATTCAGCGGAAAACACTTCCGATGAATTCGAGGCAGAACCGCTTGTCGACGAATTCCACTCCATACTCGACGGCATACGCAGCCGCAAAGCCGCATGGGCGGAAGAACAGGAGAAATTAAAAATCTCGAACCTTGAAAAGAAAAACTCGATAATCGCCGAAATCGCTCTTCTGGCAGAAGACACCGACAATGTCAACCGTACATTTCCGCGCTACCGCGAACTTGTAGAGGAATTCAACGCCACCGGCGATGTTCCGCCAACCGAAGAAACCTCGCTCTGGAAACGTTTCTCCGATGTACGCGAACGTTTCTCCGACAACCTCAAAATAAACAAGGAACTGCGCGACTACGACTTCAGGAAAAATCTCGAAGCCAAGCAGGAAATTCTCGACGAGGCCCGACGGCTCACCGTTGAAACCGACATAATTGAAGCATACCGCCGACTCGGCGACCTGCACAACGACTGGCGGCGCATCGGCCCCGTAGCAAAAGAACTGCGCGACCAGCTCTGGGAAGACTTCAAAACCGCATCAACCGAAATCCGGCGCCGTTATCAGGAACACTTCGAAGCACGAAAAGCCGAAGAACTGAAAAACGAACAGGAAAAAACCGCAATCTGCGAATCTCTCGAAGCTATCGACCTCGATACTCTCAACTCGCCATCGGCCTGGGACAAAGCCACGGAAACCGTTAAAGCCGCTCAGGAAAAATGGCGCACCATAGGCTTCGCGGCACGAAAGGCAAACAATACGCTGTATAACCGCTACCGCGCGTTCTGCGACCGCTTCTTTGAACAGAAAGCCAAATTTTACCGCGACTCACGCGAGACTCAGGCTGCAAATCTTGCGGCAAAGACCGCCATTGTTGAAAAAGCCGAAGCGCTCAAAGACAGCACCGACTGGCGCAGCGCCACCGACAGCTTTGTTGAAATGCAGAAAGAATGGAAAGCCATCGGCAACACTCCGCGCCGCCAGGGCGAAGAACTCTGGAAACGGTTCATTTCGGCATGCGACTTCTTCTTCGAGCAGAAAAAGAAACAAGGCAGCGACCAGCGAATGCAGCAGCAAGCCAACCTGAAAGCAAAACGCGAAGTAACTGAATCTCTTGAAGCAATACCCGACGACGCAACCCGCGAAACCATTCTCGATGCGCTCAGAAACGGCCAGCAAAAATGGCAGGAAATCGGACACGTGCCTTTCAAAGACAAAGACAAAGCCTACGACCGATACCACCAGGCGCTCGACAGGCTGCGCTCGATGCTCGACAGACTGCAGACCCGTCGAAACATGGACCGTTTCGAATCGAACATGGCCGGCATCGAAGGAAATCAGCAGAAAATGTATCGCGAACGCGAACGACTCACCAGAGCGGCCGAGGCCAAACGTCAGGAAATCCGCACCTATGAAAACAACATCGGATTCCTCTCAAGCAAAAGCAAGAGCGGCGACTCCATGCTGCGCGACTTCCAACGGCGTATCGACCGGATCAAGGCCGAACTCGATGCCCTGACCGAGAAAATAAAACTCCTCGACAGCAAAATGTAGAACACAACGTTTACGGTTCCACAACACTGTAAACGCTCCTGCAGCAGATTCACACGCTGCACCTGAAAAATTACGGCCAGACCTGCCGGTATCCGGACTTTGCTCCGGATACCGGCTACAAGGCTGACGTAACCTTGTCTATACGTCTATACCAATGCCGCCTCAATAAGAGCCGGCTCTAAGTTTCTCTGCATGGCAATCCAGGAAGTTTCTTCAAAAAGCCGTTATGGCAAATACACACAGA
Organism: Muribaculaceae bacterium; assembly: GCA_029056365.1. Classification (GTDB taxonomy): domain Bacteria; phylum Bacteroidota; class Bacteroidia; order Bacteroidales; family Muribaculaceae; genus CAG-873. The sequence goes on from JAIDBM010000232.1 coordinate 4,630, forward strand.
CAGTACTGAATCTGATAGACCTGTCGGTCATCAACTTCTTCTTCGGCATGACTCTCTGCATTGTGCCGGACTCAGTTCCGTACGGCATACGCGAGATGTGGCTGCTGCTGAATCTGGCCTATCTGCCCTGCTGTCTGTGGACATCAAGAAGCACCCACTACCGGCGCACCATATTGATGGACCACGTCATACGGCAGAGCGTGGTAACGGTGTGCATACACGCGCTTTTCTTTCTCACTCTCGTCAGCTTTCTTCGCCTCGACCTGCGAACGAAAACCGTGGTGATATTCTATTCCTCGCTGCTAATAGCCCTGCCGCTCACATGGGTAGTGACCCGTTTCATAATCAAACAGTTGCGCCGGCGAGGCTTCAACACGTCCTCGGTAGTAATCGTTGGCATCAACCCTACCAGCGAACGACTCCTGCACGAAATCGAAGCCGATGCCGGATTCGGATACAAGGTAAAAGGTTTCTTCGACGACTTCTGCCCCGACGACTTCAAGAGCCGGCATCTCGGCACCATCGACGACCTTGAAGACTTTATCCGTAAAAACACAATACACCAGATTTTCTACACATACACCGCCAACACCAACGACGACCTTTCGCGGGCCGTGAAAATAGCCGACGACAACGCCTGCGATTTCTACTATGTGCCCCGCATCACCCGTTTCGTCAACCGGCCGTTCTCTCTTAACACCATCGGCTCGGTACCGGTTCTGTGCACCCGTCCGAACCCTCTGTCGAAAATCATGAACCGCGTTCTCAAACGCAGTTTCGATATATTTGTCTCCGGCCTGTTCATGATAGTATATCCTATTATATATATACCGATAGCCATTGCGATAAAAATTTCTTCGCCAGGTCCGGTATACTTCAAGCAGGAACGCACCGGATATCGCGGAAACTCATTTCTGTGCTACAAATTCCGCACAATGAAAGTGAACGCCAGCGCCGACAAATGCCAGGCTACAAAAAACGACCCGAGAAAAACACGCCTCGGCGACTTTCTGAGGCGCACCAGCCTGGACGAACTCCCCCAGTTCATCAACGTATGGAAAGGCGAAATGAGCATAGTAGGTCCAAGACCGCACATGCTCAAACACACCAAGGAATACAGCGAACTGATCGACCGCTACATGGTAAGGCACATGGTAAAACCCGGCATTACCGGCTGGGCTCAGGTAAACGGATACCGGGGCCTCACCGACGAACTGTGGAAAATGGAACGACGGGTGGAATACGATACCTGGTATATTGAAAACTGGACATTCTTCCTCGACCTTAAGATAATGGTTCGCACTGTCATAAACGCACTCAAAGGCGAAAGCAACGCATTCTGACATGAAACATCTGACACTGATACTGCTGATATGCCTGACAACAAGCTTTCAGGCCGCAGCACGCACCGATTCACCCGACAGCGTGACACGTATTCTCGCCATAGGCAACAGCTTCTCGGAAGACGCCCTCGACTATCATTTCCATAAACTGTGCGAAGCCGCAGGAAAAAAAGTGATAGTCGGGAACCTGTATATCGGCGGCTGTCCGATCGACCGGCACTGGCTGAACGCCCGGACCGACTCGGCCGCATACCGCTTCCGCCGGATCGGACTCGACGGCGCCACAATCGAAGCTCATAACGTGAAACTTTCCGATGCTCTGGGAAGCGACAGCTGGAACTTCGTAAGCTTTCAACAGGCCAGCGGTGTGTCGGGCGACTATAGCTCGTTCTCAAAACTCCCCGAACTTATCCGATATGTGTCTGACCGTACGCCCGACGACACCGAGTTTGTATGGCACCAGACCTGGGCCTATTCGCCCGACTCCGACCACGGCGAGTTTCCGAAATACAACCGCGACCAGCAAACCATGTACAACGCCATTATCGCAGCCTGCTCCGAAGCAATAAAGGACAACCCGCAACTGAAACGGATTGTCCCCTCCGGAACTGCGGTACAGATTGCCCGCCATGAAAGCGGCGACTTCAATCTCACCCGCGACGGTTATCATCTGTCGCTGCTGCTGGGCCGCTACATAGCCTCATGCGCATGGTTCGAGGCCCTGATTGGAGAAAGCGTCATAGGCAACAGCTACATACCCTACGGCATGACCGAGGCTCAGGCAAAGCTGGCCCAGGAAGCCGCCCACGCCGCAATGGCCGCCACAAGGCATTGACATCAAAAGCTCCTTACGGCAGATGCCTTTCTGCCTTGTCGACAAGATATTTCCGCAACGAAGCCGCCCAGGACGCTCCTCCTGCGGCGGCTTCGTTCTCAAGTATCGAAAGCACCTGCTGAAAACACACCGCCGCTCCCGTGAAGCGCAAACACCACGAAATATCAAATACCTTGTCCGCCCCGTGAGCCACAAGCAGCGCTATATATATCTTCACAACCGACACTATGGCCCGCCAGACACCACGGCTGCTTATAATCCCGCTCACCGGAACTCCGCGCCGAAGCATCCTGCAACGTAACGAAACGGCACTCATGCAATCAACAACTACGAGTACTGTGCACAGCGCGGCATATGGATATACCGGCAATAAAAAGGCGCCGGCCACTCCGACCGCCATTGTTACTATATTCTTCATTTTATCTGCTTTTTCCTTTGCAAGTGCAAAGTTACCATGCCAGACTATAGTAATAAGCCATTAATTTATGTTAAATATACTACCGTTTGTCAGTACAATAAAATAATAGAACAGGTTCGAAAATAACCTACATTGAGTATATCAAAAAGGCCGCACACAACCCTGTGCGGCCTTTTTTAAGCATTTTTCCATATCTAAAACTTGGTAGTTTGACGAAAGTTATATAACTTTGCAAAGTTTTTTCAACCTCAAGCTAATGGGAAAGTTTTCGGCATATAAATTACCGCTCAAGTCTCTTGCCCCGGGCACTCACGAATTTGAATATGTGCTCGACAAGCAGTTTTTCGCCAACATGGAAAGCGCCGACATTCACGATGCCGACCTGAAGGTGAAACTCGTTGTTGACTACCGCGGCGATGTCTATGACTTGAAATTCAGCATCACAGGCAACGTGATACTGCTTTGCGACCGCTGTCTCGACTCCATGGATTTCCCTATCGATGCCAGCTACCACATAATGGTGAAATACGGCCAGGACTACAACGACGACTCGGACGAACTCCTTGAAATACCGGAGTCCGACAACTACATCAACGTAGCCTACATGCTTTACGACACCGTGACACTCGCCATTCCAATCAAACATGTGCACCCGCTCGGCAAATGCAACCGGCAAATGAGCGCACTTCTGAAAAAACACCGCGCCCGCGCCACCGGCGAAGACGCCGACCTCGAAAACGACCTCATCGACGAAATCGACAACATCGACGAATCGTCCGCCACGGCTACCGACCCGCGATGGGACGCACTGAAAGGTCTCGCATCACCGGACTCCGGCGAAGAATAAGAATTTTACCGTCAGCCGACAGGCCGACACTATCAGATAAAAC
>JAIDBM010000233.1 GCA_029056365.1 Muribaculaceae bacterium
GTCAAACTATACGCCTGAAAATTTAACATTCCCGCCAGTTCAATTTAACAAATGCACTGGGTTTTCGGCTTGGGCCCAATTATTTCCAATTCTGCAAAAATCATTTACCAACTCCTATAACAAAGCGCTTGAACTTATCTATGAGCAGACCAACGAGTTAAGAGAGGCTAAAAATAGAAAAGAGGACTCTCAAAAAGAGAATCCTCAATTCAGTACCCGGACCCGGGCTCGAACCGGGATGGGTTGCCCCAACGGTGTTTGAGACCGTCGCGTCTACCGATTCCGCCATCCGGGCGATTGCGATGCAAAGTTAGCGAATATTTTTGTTATTTGCAACTGCTGCATCGCTATTTTTATTATTTTGCTACCGCATCAGCAGCGGCATCAGCAGCGGGCGGCAACACTTCTATAAGCTCTACCCTGAATTTCAATGCCGCATTTCCGGGAATAGCACCGGGTATACCTCCCTCGCCATATCCCAAAGCAGCCGGGAATGTGATTTCGTATATTCCTCCCGGTTTCATCATCTTCAGGCCTTCGCTGAAACCCAGTACAAGATTCTGAACCGTAAACACTACCGGTTCGTCGGTGGAATCGAAAACACCTCCGTTGCTGAGGCTTCCGCTGTAGAGAAGACGTACGGAGTCGTTATCGCCAGGCATGGCGCCCTCGCCTTCTGTTATAATTCGGAATACCAGTCCGGAAGGCATAACTGTCGCACCTGGTTCAAGAGCGGCTTTTGCCAGAAACTCTGCCTGCGACTCTTCGTCATACGGTTTGTTGGCTTCGCGGCGTACCGAATCAACATATTCGCCTATCAGCGCATCGGCCTCCGGAAGAGTGAAACCTGTATCCTTGCCGTCAAGCACTTTAAGAACAGCGGCTATCACATTTTCACGGTCAACCTTGATGCCCATGGAGGATATCTGTTCGACCGACCGGTTCAGAGCCGTGCCAAGCACAGTGCCCATGGCTCGCTCCAGCCGATAGCCATCGGCTTCCTCCGCATTCGCTTTCTGCTTTTTGGCCGACACATCAGTCGTGCCAATAAAAGCAATAGCCGCAACTGCGGCTATTGCTATGATTTTTCTGAAATTCATAAAAACCTAATTATTTTTTTCCTACCACCTCAATGAGGGTAACATCGAAAATCAGTGTGGCATTCGGGCCTATTACATTACCGGCGCCCTGAGGGCCATATGCAAGAGCCGAAGGTATATACAGACGCCAGGTTGATCCGGCTTTCATCAGCTGAAGCGCCTCAACCCATCCGGGTATTACCTGGGTAACACCGAAAGTGGCAGGCATGCCACGGTCTTCGCTTGAGTCGAATACAGTTCCATCGATAAGTTTTCCGGTATAATGCACCACAACCTGGTCGTTGGCTTCAGGCTGAGGACCTTCGCCTTCCTTTATCACCTCGTACTGCAGACCGCTCGGAGTTGTCTTCACCTCGGCACGCTTACCGTTTTCGGCAAGGAACTCCTCGCCGGCTTTCGCGTTGATTTCGCCCATCTTCGAGGCTTCTTCGCGTTGTTTGGCCTCCAGCTCGGTAAAAAACTTCTGTATTTCAGCCTTGGCTTCATCGTAAGTCATTTTAGGCTGACTTCCATAAAAAACGGAAGCTACACCGTCGGCGAAATCCTGTACGTTGATTGTCTGGATGCCTGATGCACGAAAGTTATTACCCATGCTGAGACCGAGAGCATAGCTCAGACGGTCGAGTTCTTTATTTTCCATAATTATTATATATTGATTTTTGTTTCACTTATGTGTCGGTTTCTGTTTTACCACAAGTAATAACAAAAATCATGCCGCATTTGTTATCCTCCGTACATTATCTTCAAAAACATCAGCAATATGCCCAAATGGAAAAAACTCGCCGATTTGCCATTCCGGCCCTCCATAATTTGCAACTAATTTCGTACCTTTGCACAAAATTATCCGATAGCACGATGAACGACAACTTTGAAATGGTGGCCAAAACCTTCCAGGGGCTGGAAGAAGTGTTGGCAGAGGAACTCCGCAATCTCGGAGCCGAAAACGTTATTCCCGGAAAACGCATGGTAGCGTTCGAAGGCAACAAAGAACTGCTGTACAAGGCCAACCTGTGCTGCCGTACGGCCTTGCGCATCCTCAAACCGTTCTACAAGTTCTCGGCAAAAGATGCCGACAGTCTGTATGAACAGGCCAAGGAATACGATTGGTCGCAACTGCTCACTATCGACAAGACATTCCAGATCGACACAGTGGCGTACAGCGATGAATTCTCTCACTCACGCTTTGTAACATACCGCATAAAAGACGCTATTGTCGACTGGTTCAAAGACCGTTACGGTGCCGACAAACGTCCGGGCGTACGTCTGGTCGATGCCGATGTGATGATAAACGTTCACATCAGCGGCACCGATGTGACACTGTCGCTCGACTCGTCGGGGGAATCTCTTCATAAACGCGGCTATAGGGTGGCTCAGACCGAAGCGCCTATCAACGAAGTTCTTGCCGCAGGCATACTTCTGCGCAGCGGATACCGGGGCGATTGCCCGCTGGTCGACCCGATGTGTGGCTCCGGTACTTTCCTGATAGAGGCGGCAATGATAGCCGCCAACATCAATCCGGGCATCTACCGCCGCGGATTCGCATTCGAACGATGGAAAGATTTTGACGCCGACCTCTTCGACAGCATCTTCAACGACGACAGTGCCGAACGAGAACCGGCATATCCGATATGCGGAGCCGACATTTCGCCGAAAGCCATCGACATAGCACGCGAAAATATAAAGAGTGCCGGAATGGCCAAATACATCACTCTCGAAGTAAAACCAATTTCGCGATGGGAAGAAGCTCCACTGCCTGCAGGCATACTGGTTACAAATCCGCCTTACGGCGAACGTATATCGGCGCCCGACATGGATGCTCTATACGCAACTATAGGAAACAGACTCAAAAACGTGTTTCAGGGATACCATGCCTGGATTATAGGCTATCGCGATGAATACTTTGCCAAAATAGGACTGGCCGCTTCTGAAAAAGTTCCGGTGCTGAACGGTGCGCTTGAATGCGAACTCCGCGAATATGTGATATTCGAAGGCGACAAGAAATCGTTTCTCAAAGCAGGAGGCAAACTCAAAAACCACGATACAGAACAAGCCGACAGAACTCATAAAAAGAATAATAAGGAACGTAGATTCCGCGATAGCGACGAACGCAACGAACGCAGATTCAAAGACAGCAAGGAACGCAAATTCCGCGACCGCGACTCTATTTCAGGCGACCGCAAGTTCAAAGACAGAGATGCCCGGCGCCACGACGACCGCCATCGCAAGTCCGTCGACCGCTCCGACAGATATAACAGCACTGAAATCCAGGCCGACAGCGACAATCCGCTGGCACTGCGGCGCAACCCATATGCCCTGCGGTCGATACAGGGCAAAGCGCCTTCGCTGCCCAAACAGGATGGCCCGATAATGCGTAGCCGGGGATGGAAAAAGAAATAGTCCTTCTGCCTCCGCAGCTATTCGGTTCTACATCGTATTACGCTGCTGTGGCCCGTTTCGGAGCCACGGCAGTGGATTTTTCAATGCGGGCCGACAAACGGTTCAAGTCGGCACACAGATATAAAATAATCGACACCCGTGGAGAAATTTTCCTTACTGTTCCGGTATGCCATTTCTCAGGTAGGCGAGGCTGGAACGAAGTGGAAATATCCGATCACGGCCAGTGGTGGAAACTTCATGTAACCGCCTTGGAATCGGCCTACGGACGCACTCCGTTTTTTGAATTCTATATCGACCGTTTCCTGCCTTTGTTTTCTAATCCGGCAGAAAGCCGTTTCCCAAACATAGGAAGCCTCGATTGTGAAGCAGACCGAATTATACGCAACATTCTCGAACTGCCTCAGCCTCTCGCCGCCGACTCTCTCCACAAAGAGCAATACACCGATCTTACACACCATGATTTCAACGATATCCGCCTGGAACCTTACTGGCAGATAAGGGCCGACTCTCTCGGCTTTCATCCGGCACTCAGCATTCTCGACATGATATTCAACATTGGTCCGGAAAGCGCAATTGCCATCAGACAACTTGTCTGTTAATGCATTACTTCATTCACTACAATTCTTTCAACCCAAATGACCAACCAAAATTTCAACGAAGTCATTGACCGCCGCAACAGCTTCGCCACAAAATACGAGGAACTTACCGAGAAATACGGTCGCAACGACATAATGCCGCTATGGATAGCCGACATGGATTTCGCCACTCCGCAGCCCATAATCGATTCGCTGCACCGCTGTATCGACACACGGGTTCTGGGTTATACCACAGCTCCCGCCGAATTCTGGAATGCTATCGCCGACTGGCTACGGCGCCGACACAACTGGCAACTGGAACGCAGCGATATAGATTTTCTGCCGGGAGTAAAAAAAGGATTCGGACTGGCTCTGAACTATTTCACCGAAAAAGGCGACAAGATAGTCATCCAGCCTCCGGTATACCATTCGTTTCATTCGGTAATAGAAGGCAACGGACGCATAGTGGTAAATAATCCTTTGCTGCTTACAGCCGATGGCAGCTACCGTATGGACCTCGAAGGTCTCGAGCGTATCGCCGCCGAAGAAAAACCCGCTATGGTGGTGGTCTGCAACCCCCATAACCCTGTAGGCGTACAGTGGCAGGCCGAAGAACTCCGCACTGTGGCTGAAATATGCAGCCGGCACAACATCATATTGCTGAGCGATGAAATATACGGCGACATGGTTCTTGACAACAGAACACATATTCCCACCGCAATGGTATCGGATACTGCCGCCGATGTTACCGTAACCATTGGTGCTCCATCGAAAAGTTTCAACATCCCCGGCATATCGAGCGCCTGGACAGTAATTAAATCCGAACGTCTGCGCAACGGTTTCTTCGCCTGGCTGAAGGCGAGCGAATTCGACACCGCACCCACTTGCGCCATCGCGGCCACCACAGCCGCATATACCCAATGCGACGAATGGCTCGACAGCGTGCTCGAATATATTGCCGACAACTGCCGCTTTGCATGTGAATACATTAAAAACAACATTCCCGATGTTTCGGCTAATGTTCCTGAAGCCGGTTTCGGACTGTGGATTGACTTCCGCAAAAAAACAGCCGACCACGACCAGCTGTGCCGGCTTATCATCGACAAAGGACATCTGGCCATAAGCGGCGGCACAACTTTCGGAGAAGAAGGAGCAGGGTTCATGCGCCTGAACACAGGCGTGCCCAGAAGCGAACTGCTTGCAGGTCTCGAACGCCTTAAAAAAGCATTTGAATGAATCTGCCTTTTGTTAAAATGCACGGAACCGGCAACGATTTCGTGCTTCTCGACTGTATGCACTCACC
>JAIDBM010000234.1 GCA_029056365.1 Muribaculaceae bacterium
ATGTAACCCTGGTATAGCCAAGGGTAAGTTCGGCCTGAGTGAGGTCGGCACGGCTCACTATCACCTCGGCCTGGGCACCTTCATAGGCAGCCACGGCATTGTCGAGATCGAGCTGCGAGGCGGCGTTCTGTTCATACAACGGACGGATGCGGTCAAGGTCGTGCCTGGCCTTGCGTGCCTGGGCCTCCGCCTTATTGAGCTGGGCGCGGGCCTTGTTCACATGGGCCTGATAAAGCTGCGGATCAATCACAAACAATGTCTGGCCGGCCTTTATGTATGTACCTTCCTTGAAACACATCTTCTGAAGATAGCCTTCGACCCTGGCATGAATCTCCACGAACTGCTGGGCACGGATACGGCCCACATACTCTCCGTATATGTTCACGTCTGAAGTCGATACCGTCTCAACCTCCACCACCGGCAGAGGCGCGACCCTGGTTTTGGGACGCATTAAAAAATAAACGGCTGCCGCGGCTATAAGAATCATCAGGGCTATCACCACCCATGCGCGGCGCCCGCGGTGGCTGCCGGCTGATTTCGATACATTGTTTTCAGACATTTTCATCCTGGCTTATTATGTTTTTTTATGTCAAGGAGCGAACTCCGGAACAAATACTCACAAAATTAATATAATTTTATTAATAAACCGACAGAGTCCGGTAAAAGTTGAACTCATCACGGAATAACAATCATATCCGTGCAATATTGTATGGTCGCAATTGAAAAAATTAGTTTTCACAGCATTTATGACAACGGAGCGCAGAGTTACAATTTTTTTCATTAAATTTGCGCCTATGAAAACCGATGAACTTGGAAAATGGGGCGAAGAACTCGCCGTACAACATCTCATGGGCCAGGGCTACGCTATTGTTCAGCGCAACTGGCGCGTGGACCATTTCGAAACCGACATCGTGGCCATGAAAAACGGACGGATTATTTTTGTCGAGGTAAAAACCCGGTCAGACCAGAACAGCGACCCGCTCGAAGCCATCGACAGAAAGAAAATCCTCAACCTGGTAAGGAGCGCGAACGCCTATGTGCAGATGTACGACATTCCGCATGAAATTCAGTTCGATGTGATAACCGTTACCGGCTCACAGGCCCAATACAGGCTCGAACATCTGCCCGATGCATTCACCCCTCCGCTGAAATCATACTGACAATCAGTTTTCCTCTGGCTCAGAACAAGTTCATAAACACGTGAGTTTTATTATTCAGAATTTATAAAAAACGCGGACTCTCCGGATTTCCGGAAAAGCTACATCCGCACTAACCCTTCGATACTAAAATGGACAACCGACAAATTCAGCGACAGCGCCTGAGCGCTCTGCGACAGCAGATGGAAAACGCTGGCATTCAGGCTGCAATCATTCCGCAAGCCGACCCCCACATGAGCGAATATCTGGCATCCCACTGGCAGTTCCGCCGCTGGCTCAGCGGCTTCAGCGGCTCGGCAGGCACTCTCGTAGTAACATCCGACCGCGCATTGCTGTGGACCGACTCGCGCTACTTCCTCCAGGCCTCACAGGAACTTGAAGGCACAGGCATAGAGCTTATGAAAGACGGCCTTTCCGAAACCCCCTCGATTGCCGGCTGGCTGTGCGACAATCTGATTTCAGGCTCCCGCGCGGGAGTCGACGGCATGCTCTTCAGCGTTTCGGAAGCCCGCTCCCTGAACGAGGAACTCAGCCGCCACGGCATAGAACTCGACACTTTCTTCGATGTCGCCGATACCGTCTGGACCGACCGTCCCCCGTTGCCACAGGACAAGGTGTTCATTCACCTGACCACATATGCCGGCGAAGATGTGGCCTCAAAACTCGCCAAAGTGATGGAGCGCGTCAAAGCGGCCTCCGCCGATGCCGCATTCATATC
>JAIDBM010000235.1 GCA_029056365.1 Muribaculaceae bacterium
AGGCTTGGATTTCCTTTTAGAATCTGCTCATATGATACAGGAGTTCTGCTGATGTCTACGCATGATTCAAAAAAGGTCATCTCAAAGAATACAGGAATTTCCAATGTCTTTCCAAGCAGTTTATGTGCAATTCGTTTTAAATAGACGATGAACATCCACTGGCGTTTTCTTTTGGGGGCGAAAACATTCACCGTATGTCCCATCCGTTCAAGCACAGTCTGCAATGCCCATGCCTGAAGAATTCCACCATAGTTACCATGTAAGGGAAGGGTGAGAATGCCTATTTTCATGTGCGTGCTATATGAAGTATACGAAAAAGAGAGTAGAGTTTTCTTTTTGAGAATATTTTTGCCCTGTAGAATATGCTCGGATGCTCAATCCGGTACTTTGTTTTATAGAATCCTTTTCGCGGGAAAAGCCTATGAAACCGGGTGCTTGTATCGTTCAGCCGCGCTGAATGTTCAAGGCTTGGATTTCCTTTTAGAATCTGCTCATATGATACAGGAGTTCTGCTGATGTCTACGCATGATTCAAAAAAGGTTTGACCTTTTTCTGTTCTGCAGATAACGCACGATATACCCTTGTTATCATCAGGTATGTCGGTGTTTTCTATTCCCCAGAAATCACCAAGAGTAATATCGGCCTGACTCAGACCACCTTTGAATTTGCAATTATAGCATGAGGGCCGCAGGCTCCAGTCGTATATGAACGCATTCATATAGTCGTTGTCGCTGTGCATTTGGCTTACATTGGAGCCACTATATTTCATCGAAACGCTATATGTACGCCAGCCACTACTTTTATCCCTGAAACTCAAATGCTTAAGAGTTTCGTTTGATAGCTGTTTCTGACGGGATTCTACGAGATATGAGTTCCAGATTTTATATGAAGGCACTCCATGACATATTATCTCTACTGCATACAAGCCTGGATAATCTTTGTGAAGATAGTGTCTCAATCCTGAAATCTGACAGGGTGTTCCGGTGTACAGTACCTTACGCCCCGCAATAAGCGCCTCTTTTACAGTTTTATAGGTTGATTCGGTGTTGCTTTGGATGTACTTGCTTCCCATCATTGGCAATACTTCCTCAATGTGTTCCGCACATGTGTGATGTACATTCCAGTTTTCGTCAAAAACAGCCCCGACAACAACGCCGGACTCTGACAGTATTTTCCCGGCCAGTGCAATAAAGATGCCTCCGGAAGAACTTGCCAGTCGCTCATCGTTGTTTCGATTAAGCGCGGCATATGATTTTATTGGCTTGAATTGCTTCGTTTCATTCAGAAACGGACAGACTTTTTTACATCTTCCACATTCAATGCACAACTTTTTGTCTACTTTTGGATAGCGGAAGCCGGAATTGTCCTCAACCATGCCAATACATGATTTGGGACATATATTCACACAGGCGTTACAGCCGCAACACTCCTGTTTATTCTTTATGTAAATAGACTTTTCAGGCATTTTTACGCAATACCTTATGCTTTAAAGTATTTATCATGTTTCTTGCCGCGTCCTTTTCATTTTTGTCACATGCAATGTAATACACGCAGGCACAACACCAGAAGAATCCAACAATGCACTGTGCGATAGAACTCATTGCAGATTCGGGCAGAATGAGGTGCATAATTCCCGGCACTACCAAACAGATTGCTGTAGCCATTATGCAGCGAAGCACCGTTTTTTTCAAGTATATGCAAGAACTCCATCCCGGAATCGAGCCATTGAGCATAAGCATTCTTGCCATGAAGGCTGCTACGGATGTAATCAAAATCGATACATAGGCGAAGTATATAGGCAAACCGAGTTTGAAAAACACATAGGTAAGCGGAATTGTCAGAAGAAGAATTCCGCCGACTACAATCTGATAGTTCCTTATCTTGCCTGTAGCATCCTTGGCGACAATCAGTGGCCGACATAGGCATTCTATCATTGAATAGACGATAATCAATTGCGCAAAAATAACTGTTCCGTCAGGTATTTTCTTTAACCATAATACTAACAGCGGATGGATATTGAACATCAACGGTATAGCCATTACAGCCAGCAGGCAATATGAAAATTTCGAACACTGATGCAAGAACTGGATTAATGAACTGTAATCTTTCGCAGCATATTTTTTTGTTATCTGCGGCGTATATGCTGTTGTGAAATCTTTCACAAAGAGTGTTGCAAGATTATTGACTGAACCAGCTATGCCGTTTATGGTGTTTGCAATAGGGCCTCCGAACATATTAAGCAATATACTTGTGCCGGATGATCTCAATATTGCTGCCGAGGTTCCGATTCCATTCCATCCTGCAAATGAAAAGATAGGTGCGAATATTTCTTTATCGTATGCAAACCGATACTTTATAAATTTGAATTTTGACCGGCAATACAAGGTGTAAAAAACTATAGTACCAGCTGATACAAAAAATTGAAGCGCGGAATACAATATCAGTCTGTCGCCTCCATAATATGAAATGCAGAGTGCAATCAGAAAGGCTAAAGCCGAGTTCGCAACAGCGACATAGGCGTAGATATTCATTCGCTCATGTGCTATTATCAATGCATTCGGAGCACTTGTCAACAAGCCGATTACTATTGTGCCGACTGATAGCTGGTACACTATGTTCACAGCAAACAATCGGTCGGCGGGTATTACAAGTCTTGTGTTTAGGAACCAAAGACCTACAGTCTCGGCAAGTAGAATTACTATAGCAGCTAATGTCCATTGCACCGACAACGCGTTTTGAACTACTTTAGTTACAGTAGTATAATCTCCTTTGCCAATCTCGTAGGTGATAAATCGGCTGATTGATACCGAAATCGAGCCTGTGACAAGAGCAGACAGACCAACGAAACCGCCGACTACATTATACAATCCTTGGTCGGTGAATCCCAGTGCGTTTATAACAAGGCGTGAAGTCCAGATGCCTATGGCCATTGTTATAAACATTCTGACATACAGAATCAGCGTGTTCTTGGCTACCCGTTTGTTTGTACTTGTATCTGACATGTCTGTACCTGAAAATCGTTCGATTTATTTCATTATGTATTTCATAATGTGAATCAATTGCCGACAGATTCGGTATTCAGCTGTGGCACGCCAGCGCTATGCGGAATGCCTCACGGTCGTGCGGGCTGAGGTCGGAGCGCGATGACAGTTCGGAGAGGATGCGTCGGTCGAGTCCGGCCATGCTTTCGTAGGTGAGCACATCGGGGAAGAGCGATGTGGCATAACGGCGATAGCTGCGAAGTAGCCGGGTGCCGATGGTGGTGAGGTCGTCAACCTTGTTGTGCTCGAACAGCCGCTGTTTCAGCACGTTGTCGTTTTCGCAATATCCCGAGAGGTCTTCACGCATTAACAGAGCAAGGCGCTGATAGCTCTCATAGGCTGTGGCCATGGGAAAGCTGTTGTGCTTCAGTAGTGTGGTTGTCCATCGGCTGATGATGTTGCGGTAGGTTTCCTGATATTCCCGCGAGGCTTTTTCGCGGTCGCGGTGGATTTCAGCCGCCACTATGCCGAATATCACGCTTTCCTCTATG
>JAIDBM010000236.1 GCA_029056365.1 Muribaculaceae bacterium
TTATTACTGCAAATTTACTACTTCTATTTCAGTTCCGGTTTGCCGATGCAAATCTAAGGTGGGGAACGGGGTCTAAAATCGGCATGAAGCCATGCTCTTATGCATCAATGCAAATGCAGAATTTCAAGAAATCGTTTCACTGTTACCTCATCGCCTGAGTACTTGCCTTTGTCCTCGCTCAGTTTGCATGTGCTGAAGTAGAATGGCCACGACTCGGTAATCTTCACCGCCACAAGCTTGATTACTATGTTTCGCGGCTCGACACCTTCGAAATCGTTTGTGAAATGTGTGCCGATGCCAAACGAAGGAATGCATTTGTTTTCGGCATAACGCTGCAGTTCTATTGCCTTGTCGACATCCAGCGCGTTGCTGAACACAATCTGTTTGCCTCGCGGATCTATATTCAGACTCTTGTATTTGGCTATGATAAGTTCCAGTTCCTGAACGTTGTCGCCGCTGTCAACTCTAAGTCCCTTGAACATATTGGCGTAATCCTCCGAGAAATTCAGACTGAAAATACGCCATCCGTAAGTGTCGTACAGAAACGTGCCCAACGCGCCTCTGTAAGTCGAGGCCCATGTTTTCATTGCAATATGGTTGGCCATCTGCGGCCCGTACATTCCTGCAATCGCACATATCAGCTCGTGGGCCATTGTACCCACCGGCACAAGATTATACTTCATGGCGAAATAAACATTGCTCGTGCCTGTGAATTGCCCCGGACCACGCATTGTATCACTACATTCTTTCATTGCTTTCACCGCAGTGTCCTGTGCCTGGAACGACGCCCGACGCCGTGTGCCGAAATCACTGAACGTACATCCGGCATCAATCATCCGGCGGGCTTTGTTCCACGATATGTCATAGTACGCACCGTAATCAAGCCGGTCGGATTCGCCTGTCATGATGTAATATAGCTCCGACACTATTGCCAGTACCTTTACCTCAAGGAGTATGGTGTCGCTCCAGCTTCCCTCAAACTCAATGTCGAGATGTCCGGCCGAATCCTGGCTAATCCTCACCCAGTTGCTGTTGTAGCGGAATCCTTTCAGGTAACTGTAGAACCATGCGGGAATATAACGGCACTGCCGCCGCATAAAGGCTATCTCCTCATCAGTAATCGACAATTGCTCAAGCATTTTCACCTGCCGTTGCAGTTCATGGGCAAAACCCTCGGGATATATGGTATTGTCGCGGTCGTTGAACCTGTATTTCACCTGTGTGCGCGGAAAGTTCTCAATCACCGCACAGCACATGGTGAACTTATACAGGTCGTCATCGGTAAAGTGCTGTATTATCTGTCGCATCGTATGTTTTTATAGATGTAACGACAGAGCGGATTCATAAGTTCAGTTCCCTTGAATCCGGAACCGAATCGAACCAATAGGCACAGCTGCTTGTTTGGAATAGCGTAATCCATATACATAAACCTTCCGAAAATGAAGAAACTTATTCTGTGCTTTTTCGCTTCACTGCCCGTGGCAGTTGCCGCACATGAACCCGCCGATATGGCCGACTCTACATTCACTTTGCCCGAATTCACCACTGTGGCTCCCAAAGTAAAACATCTGAACGAAGCCGTGAACCTCGACCTCAAGATCAACCCTGTGAAATCGTCGCAGGAAGTACTCCGGCTTGTGCCCGGCCTGTTCATAGCCCAGCACGCCGGCGGCGGCAAGGCAGAGCAGCTGTTTCTGCGCGGCTTCGACCTCGACCACGGCACCGACATCAACATCGCAGTCGACGGCATGCCCGTGAACATGGTGAGCCACGCCCACGGACAGGGCTACGCCGATCTGCACTTCCTCATGCCCGAAGTCATCGAGGAGGTAGACTTCGACAAAGGTCCGTACAATGTGGCCAAGGGCGACCTGGCCAATGCCGGATATGTGGAATTCAAGACCGCCGACCGCATGCGCTCGGGCGCGGCTGTCGAGATAGGCATGCATAATTATCAGCGCTACCGCGCAACTGCATCACTGCTTAATGACCCATTGCAAAGCCTCTATGTGACCGCATCGTTCCTCACCGATGACGGATTTTTTGATGCCGACCAGAATTTCAAACGCTTCAACGGCATGGCCAAATACACCAAATGGAGCGAAAACGCCAAATTCTCGCTTATCGCCTCGCATTTCAACAGCAGCTGGAACGCCTCGGGGCAGATACCCGACCGCGCGGTCGACAAGGGCATGATAGGCTGGTTCGGCTCGCTCGACCCAAGCGAAGGCGGAGCCACAACACGCACCAGCGTGCAGGCTCTGCACCATCTGCATGTGGCCGACGGACACGGCACATTCAACACCAGCCTATATGCCTCGTACTACACATTCAATCTCTTCAGCAACTTCACATTCTTTCTCCACGACCCGGTGAACGGCGATGAAATCAACCAGCACGAGCGCAGATGGCTCGGAGGCGGAAATTCGGAATATACCCACACTTTCGATGTAGGCGGCAACATATGGAAAGCCACCGGCGGAGCCGGATTCCGCTACGATCAGGTCAAAGACCTGTGGCTCTACCACACAGTCGAACGCAATAAAATTGGAACATACTCACTGGGCGATGTAGGCGAATCATCGCTCTGGGCCTACGCCGGCGCCGAACTGAACTTCGGAAAGCTGATGATTAATCCCGGTGTACGCGTCGACTGGTTCAAGATGGACTACTTCGACAAAACCGCCGACGAATTCACCAACCCTCACAACTCCCAGGCCACTGTATCGCCCAAACTCAACATCACCTATGACGCCTCTGAAAGCCTGCAGCTGCTGCTTAAAGCCGGAAAAGGATTTCACAGCAACGATGCCCGTGTGGTGGTAATCGAAAAAGACCGCCCTACCCTTCCCTCGAGCTGGGGCGTTGATTTCGGCTTCAAATGGAATCCGGTCAGAAATCTCACATTCGCCGCCATGGGCTGGTTTCTGCATTCGAATCAGGAAATGGTGTATGTCGGCGATGAAGCAGTAGTGGAACCTGGCGGCCGCACCCGGCGCCTTGGCCTTGACTTAGGACTAAGATATGAATTCCTCAAAGACTTCTACTTCCAGTGCGACTATACTTACTCGCATGCACGCAGCATCGACGATCCCAAAGGACAGAATTACGTGCCGCTGGCACCGGTCAACACTCTTGTGGCGGCGCTCACCTGGAACCACAACGGCTTTGCTGCAAGCGCCAAAGCACGCTGGCTCGGCAACCGGCCGGCAAACGAGGATTATTCGCTCACAGCCGACGGTTACTGCATCGTAGACCTCACAGCAGCCTATACCTGGAAAAAATTCACATTTGGCATCGCCGTCGACAATCTTTTCGACACCAAGTGGAAAGAAGCCCAGTTCGAAACCGAAACCATGATACCGGGCGACCGCGAGCCTGTTACCGAAATATGCTTCACTCCAGGCACCCCGTTCAGCCTCCGGGGCTACGTGGCTGTCACATTCTGATGATATGAAAATAGCCGCTGCAGCGCAGACTGCAACGGCTATTTTCATACCAGATCGAAATCAGCGTACAACCACCTTCGTC
>JAIDBM010000237.1 GCA_029056365.1 Muribaculaceae bacterium
GAACTTGCCCAGATCCTCAAGGAAGAATACGGTATCGAACCCGCTGCTGCAGCTGTAGCCGTTGCTGCCGGTCCCGCTGCTGGTGCTGCTGCCGCTGAAGAAAAAACTGCATTCGATGTAGTTCTCAAATCAGCCGGTTCTGCTAAGCTCCAGGTTGTGAAACTCGTTAAGGAACTCACCGGTCTGGGTCTGAAGGAAGCCAAAGAAATGG
Organism: Muribaculaceae bacterium; assembly: GCA_029056365.1. GTDB lineage: Bacteria > Bacteroidota > Bacteroidia > Bacteroidales > Muribaculaceae > CAG-873. Next base: position 212 of record JAIDBM010000237.1, read on the forward strand.
TTGACGGCGCTCCCTCTGTACTGAAAGAAGGTCTTGCCAAGGCTGATGCCGAAGGCCTCAAGAAGCAGCTCGAAGAAGCTGGCGCTGAAGTCGAACTTAAATAATATTGCCTGATTATCAGGTAATTAGGTTAAGAATCCCCGATGGGAGGATTCTTAACCTTTTTGTGTTATATTTTAATTTGAGTTCCTTATCCACTTATTTTCTTAGATGTCAGTTTCTATAGATAAACCCCGTATAAACTTTGCCACGGTCAAGAACCCGCTTCCTTACCCTGACTTTCTCGAGGTGCAGCTGAAGTCGTTCCACGATTTCCTTCAGCTGGATACTCCTCCGGAAAAACGAAATAACGAAGGACTCTATAAGGTTTTTGCCGAGAACTTCCCTATAGCGGATACCCGCAATAATTTTGTGCTCGAGTTTCTCGACTACTACATCGACCCGCCCCGTTACTCTATCGACGAGTGTCTGGAGCGCGGCCTGACCTATAGTGTGCCTTTGAAAGCAAAGCTCAAACTGTATTGTACCGACCCTGACCACGAGGATTTCGACACTAAGGTCCAGGACGTGTACCTCGGTCCGATTCCATACATGACCGAGAAGGGTACTTTTGTGATTAACGGCGCTGAGCGTGTTGTTGTATCACAGCTCCACCGTTCTCCCGGCGTGTTTTTCGGTCAGAGCACTCATGCCAACGGCACCAAGCTCTACTCGGCACGTATTATTCCTTTCCGTGGCTCCTGGATTGAGTTTGCCACTGACATCAACAATGTGATGTATGCCTACATCGACCGTAAGAAGAAGTTGCCGGTTACAACCCTGCTTCGTGCGATCGGTCTGGAAAGTGATAAGGATATTATCGAGATTTTCGGTCTGGCCGAGGAAATTGAGGTCAGCGAGTCGAATCTGCGTGCCGCTGTCGGCCGCAAGCTTGCAGCCCGTGTGCTCAAGACTTGGTTCGAGGACTTTGCCGATGAAGACACCGGCGAGGTTGTATCGATCGAGCGTAACGAGGTTGTGATCGACCGTGAGACTGTTCTCGATGAAAGCCATATACAAGATATAATAGATTCGGGCGAAAGAACTATACTCCTGCATAAGGAGGATGTGACCAGCTCGGATTACTCCATTATATTCAACACACTGCAGAAAGATACCTCGAACTCAGAAAAAGAGGCTGTGGTGTACATATACCGTCAGCTGCGTAATGCCGAGCCACCGGATGAGGCTTCGGCCCGTGAGGTGATTCAGAATCTGTTCTTCTCCGACAAACGTTACGATCTTGGCGAGGTGGGCCGTTACCGTATCAACAAGAAGCTCGGCCTCAACACTTCGATGGATGTGCGCGTGCTCACCAAGGAGGATATTATCGCAATTATCAAATATCTGATTGAGCTTATTAACAGCAAGACTGATGTCGATGATATCGACCACCTGAGCAACCGCCGTGTGCGTACAGTGGGCGAACAGCTCTACAACCAGTTCGGTGTAGGTCTGGCCCGTATGTCGCGTACTATCCGTGAGCGCATGAACGTTCGCGACAACGAAGTGTTCACTCCGATCGATCTTATCAATGCCAAGACAATATCGTCGGTTATAAACACCTTCTTCGGAACAAACGCTCTCAGCCAGTTCATGGACCAGACCAACCCTCTGGCTGAAATAACCCACAAACGCCGTATGTCGGCGCTCGGCCCCGGCGGTCTGTCGCGTGAGCGTGCCGGTTTCGAGGTGCGCGACGTGCACTATACCCACTACGGACGTCTGTGTCCTATCGAAACTCCTGAAGGTCCGAATATCGGTCTGATCAGCTCGCTGTGTGTATATGCCAAGATTAATGATCTCGGCTTTATCGAGACTCCCTACCGCAAGGTGGAGAACGCGCGGGTAGATCTCAAGAACGACGAAGTGGTATATCTTACCGCTGAAATCGAGGAGGGTAAGGTGATAGCTCAGGGTAATGCGCCGCTGAACGATGACGGTACATTTATCCGTGAGCGTGTCAAGGCCCGTCTTGACGCCGACTTCCCTGTTGTGCCTCCCGGCGAGGTGGAACTGATGGATGTGTCGCCTTCGCAGATTGCGTCTATAGCGGCATCGCTTATCCCCTTCCTTGAACACGACGACGCAAACCGCGCCCTCATGGGATCGAACATGATGCGTCAGGCAGTGCCGTTGCTCCGCAGCGAGGCGCCTATCGTCGGAACCGGAATCGAGGGCCAGCTTATACGTGACTCACGTACTCAGATTGCAGCAGAGGGAGCCGGTGTGATCGAATATGTCGATGCCCGTGAAATCCGCATACGTTACGACCGTACCGAAGAAGAGGAATTCGTGGCATTCGAGGATTCGCTGAAGGTTTATCGTCTGCCCAAGTTCCGCAAGACCAACCAGAGTACTACAATCGACCTCCGTCCGATATGCAAGGCCGGCCAGCGCGTTGTGAAAGGCGATATTCTTACCGAAGGCTATGCTACCGAAAATGGCGAGCTGGCACTCGGTCGAAACCTGAAGGTGGCTTTCATGCCCTGGAAGGGATATAACTATGAGGACGCCATCGTGCTCAATGAAAGAATGGTGCGCGACGATATCCTCACATCGGTGCACGTCGACGAGTATGCGCTTGAGGTTCGTGAAACCAAGCGTGGTCTCGAGGAACTTACCTCCGATATTCCCAATGTGTCGGAAGATGCAACCAAGGACCTTGACGAGCGCGGAATTATCCGTGTCGGTGCCCATGTGGTTCCCGGCGACATTATGATTGGTAAAATTACTCCTAAGGGAGAAAGTGATCCTACTCCGGAAGAGAAACTGCTTCGCGCTATCTTCGGCGACAAGGCCGGCGACGTGAAGGATGCTTCGCTCAAGGCATCGCCTTCGCTCAAGGGTGTTGTGATCGGCACCAATCTTTTCAGCCGTGCGGCCAAGAAGAAAAAGAGCAAGAGTGCCAATGCCCAGCTTCCCAAACTCGACGAGGAGTATGAAGAAAAGCTCAACGCACTGCGCGACGTGCTGGTGAACAAGCTCATGACTCTGACCGACGGCAAGACTTCGCAGGGTGTGAAAGACTTTATCGGAAGTGAAATCATTGCGAAGGGTTCGAAGTTCACTCCAGCCACTCTGGCCGGCATCGATTATGATACTATCAATCTGTCGAAGTGGACAAACGATGACCACAAGAACGACCTCATCCGTCAGACCATTGTGAATTATCTGCGCAAGAGCAAGGAAATCGATGCCGAGCTGCGCCGCAAGAAATTCGATATCAGCATCGGCGACGAACTGCCTTCCGGCATCATGCAGATTGCCAAGGTGTACAT
>JAIDBM010000238.1 GCA_029056365.1 Muribaculaceae bacterium
CTCGACTTGTCGTCGGCAGGGTCAGTTGGTTATAAGAGACAGATATTGAATCCAAGACACACCACCGCAACCTGAAGCAGGTATTTCGAACATTTCTTATTGAATTTCGGACACGGATTCTTTACGCTGAAAGCAAATATCAGACCGGCGAGCAATGCCACCGGCGCACTCACCATAGGCAATCCCAGCGAATCCAACGGCAACAGAATCAATATTATGGCGGCGGCATACAACATCCGCGGCCAGGTCAGGCTCATATTCTTTATCGAATATGCATCAGTCTCACTCATAATGTAATGTCAGTTATGTAGGTAAAATTTTATCTGGCTTTGAAAATCCGCCACGACTCGAATGCCTGCAACAACAGCATCTCAAGCCCGTTTTTCGTTTCGGCTCCATTGGCCGCAGCTCTGCGCATGAACTCGGTGACATCAGGATTATAGACAAGATCATATGCGAGATGCCGTTCGGTAAGGAGGTCGTATGGCAATTCAGGAGCCTCTCCCACATGCGGATACATACCAAGCGGAGTAGCATTCACCACTATCAGGTGCGACGACATGATTTCAGGCGTAATGTCGCCATATGTGATACGTTCCGGACCCGGCGTCCGCGACACAAGCACCGACCGTATGCCAAGTCGGTCAAAGCCGGCCCGACATGCTGTAGCAGCGCCTCCGGTACCGAGTATGAGCGCATTCTTACATCCAGGCGCCATTCCCTTCAGTGAATCGGCAAATCCGGGCACATCGCTGTTATACCCCTCCATGCGCGGTGTTCCATCGGGCATGCGCACTATTTTTATCACATTCACCGCGCCAACCTCCTTGGCTGTCGGGTCGACAGAATCGAGGTAAGGAATCACAGCACGCTTATACGGACTGGTGACATTCAGGCCAGAAAGCGCAGGATATTCGACAAGAAGACGTGGCAGCTCCGCGACCGAATCGATTTCAAAATTCAGATAACGTGCGTCAATCCCCTCCGACTCAAATTTTCTATTAAAAAAATCAGCCGAAAACGAATGGCCCAGCGGCTTGCCGATGAGACCATATAGATTCTTACAGGTGAAAGGCATGGCATTTATTTTTGCGCAAAGTTACAAAAAGTAGCGCTTATTTGCACGATGAATCAAGAAAAATTCGTAACTTTGTGGGCAATAAAACCGTCAAGACACCGTTTTGCCGGCATATCAACCGATATCACATATATAGTAAATATAATAAATATGTCGTTTATTGCAGAC
>JAIDBM010000239.1 GCA_029056365.1 Muribaculaceae bacterium
GGACTGTATGGCTCGAATTCGATTTTCCGGATTTCGGTGTCGTATATAATCCGGCATTTCAGAGTCAGGGCACGCATGTTGTGGGGCACGGGCGGAAGCCAGCCGTGGCCGTCGGTGGCGGGGAACTGCAATGCAGGCGAGCTGCGCAGCATACGCTTCATGTGCAGTGCGGCATTATGATAGCGACCACCGCTCCATCGCACTGTTTCTATTAGCAAGTCGCATCGGCGATTCATCGGGTGAGATATATTTTGGTGATGAGTTCGGAGTATTCGTCTTCGCACACACTGTTTACGGTGATACCGCCTCCGCTGTGGAAATAAAGCTGTCCGTCGTCGCCACGCTGTATGCAGCGGATCATTACGGCGGTGTCCATTGTGTCGCCGTCGAAAAATCCGAACACTCCGGTATACCATCCTCGGCGTACGGTCTCGGCCTTCCGTATCAGGCCTACTGTGGCTTCCTTGGGAGCGCCTGTTATGCTTCCGGCAGGCAGCAGCGGCAGGATGATGTCGCCGAAATCGAATTCTTTGCCGGCGGGAACTCGACCGGTGATTTCAGAACTTGTCTGGAGAATCTCGCCCCGGACGGTGCTTATACGCTCGACATATCTGAATCGTCTTACCGCTACGTTTTCGGCAACTGAATTCAGGTCGTTGCGCATAAGGTCGGTTATGGTATGGTGCTCGCACAGCTCCTTGTAGTCGTTCAGCAGAATTGATTCGGCATTTTCCGCCGATGCGTCCGCCGTGCCTTTCATGGGGTAGGTGGATATCAGTCTGCCGCTTATCTTTACGAACGGTTCGGGCGAGAAGCACACGAAATCATCGGCGATAAGCAATTTGTATGGTGCGGCGGCACTCAGGAATATATCCTCAAGACTGCAGTTGCATTCCACTCGGGTAGCTGCCGTGAGGTTGGTAAGAAAGGAGTCGCCGCGTCTGAGGCCATCCATAACGGTGTTGAACATCACGGAGTATTCTTCCGGCGCAGGCTGTGCCATGGTTCTCATCTGCGCTTTCCGGGGTAATGTCCGCTGTACTCCGGCTTTGTCGCCGCGACCGCGTACCTGCCATCTGATGCCGATGTCGGGGGTTTCAGGGCGGTCGGTAATGAAACCGCGCTTGCAGTCAAAGTCCACGCCCCACACAAACGGCACCCGTAGCCGTCCGAGTTCGTTCATCTGCTTGCGCAGTTCGCTGGCCGATATGGTATGAAATTCCTTTTGCATATGCAAAATTACAAAATCAAACTGTGGCAGGCAACATATCTGGAGCAGGTACGGCAATAAATGTCAAGTCCGGAACGTTGTAATAGCATGAGTGGAGATACAACACATGTATTGATTGTAGACAATCACGATTCGTTTGTTTACAATATAGTGGGGTTGCTGCGGCTGTGTAAGGAAAAGTCCGGGCGACCGATCCGCTGGACTGTTGTAAGAAACGAGGCCGTGGCCACGGTGAGTCTGCCGATGTATGATGCGGTGATACTGTCGCCCGGTCCCGGCATACCCTCGGAAGCATCCGGTATGATGGATTTAATAGGAGAGTGTGCCGGGAAAAAGCCTGTGCTTGGAATATGTCTCGGATGCCAGGCGATAGCCGAATATTACGGAGGAAGCCTGCAGAGGCTGCAGAACCCGCGTCATGGGCACCAGACCGTGTTGACGGACGTGGACAGCGGCGATGCCCTAATGAAGTGTTTTGCCGCTCCGGCTTCGGCCAGGGTAGGCCGATACCACTCATGGGTGGTGGCGGAAGACTCTTTGCCCGGATGTCTGGTTGTGACAGCCCGCGACGAAGACGGGCATATCATGGCACTGAGGCATGTCGAGCATAATGTTTATGGCGTTCAGTTTCATCCGGAAAGCATTATGACCGATTCGGGAGTGGAGATGTTGGAAGCCTTCCTGTGGTGTGCCGGTGCGAAATGATTATTACTCAGCGTTCAATTCGCTCTGCTATGCTGATTTAGAATGAAAACTGTACGCCAAGTTCAAGATTGCTGTTGATGGCGAAGCCTACGCCATTAACGCCATCGTAATGGTTATATTTAAGAAGAGTTGTCCTGCCGACAAGTGAGAATTTTTCACTGAGATGAGCCACAAAACCAGGACGGATACCCGCAATAAAGCCGCCTACGCCATAGCCCTCGGAAGATTCATGTGCATAACCCATTGCAAGTTCGGCGAAGAAGTCGAAAACGCTTGCGTGTGCAAAGTTCGCACGAACATACGGAAGAACGGAGAACGTAGTAACTCCGACATCGGATATGTTATGATGCTGTACTCCGACAGATGCACCTACAGCCCAGGTTTTATTAAAATAATAGCCTCCTTCAGGTGCGACAGAGAAAGCTGAACTCGTTACTGATACGCCGTCGGCACTTGCATGTTCGACACCAATGCCTAATGTGCCGCCGATATAAGCCTGCGCATTTGCGACAGCCGCAACACAGGCGAGAAGCATTACTGAAAAAAGCTTTTTCATAGTTTGATAATTGATTGATTGTTTGTCCTGGAGCAAAGTTACGTTTTTTTAACGGAATACACCTAACGATTTGTGTATAAAATATTCTATCACGACTTATTATTTTTTGTAACTTCGTGGTGAGAAGTCAAGAGCCGGTTCTGTGTTGCCCTTCGACAATGGAAAAACCGATATAATTCAGAATATTGATATGTTTATGGCAATTCTTACTTACAAGAAAACTTTTGAAGAAGTCGACCGATTCCTTCAGGCGCATCGCTACTGTCGGATTATGGAGTTTAGTTCTGTGACCCGAGTTTTTCCGATTTGTTGAAATGAGCAACGAATCACACGGCATATTTCCCGGAATTAAATCCGGCAGGCCTCAATATGTGCTGGGCACAGAGAACGGCACCAGGCGCACATCGAACGTGACCGAGGAGAAAATCCGTGATGCCATAGACGACATTGAGGATAATGTGGCGGTATACCTTGAAAAATGTGTGCCGGTGGTATTGGTACGCTATGCCGAAGCATATTCTATTGATTATTATAAGGACGGCAGTATTGCGGTGTGTTTCAGAGTCAACGGATATATGCTGCGCATGTGGCGGCCGGATGTGGATTGTGATGTGGCTGCGGATATAATGTGTGATTTCTTCCGAACTGCCTCGCTTCCCGATATGACGGACTGGAACTGCCAGAAAGTTCATCCGGAACAAGAGGCTCCGGAGGTGAAACTGTGTGTGGACGGCGAGGAATTCCGATACTTTGATATGGCGGATGTGTTCTGTGCTTTGGAAAACATCATAGAGGGCAAATCGCTATGGATGCTTTATGATTTCATTAAAGGCGATGGAGGATATGTCAACATCCGCAGGCGCGACAATGATGAGGCTCCGGCCGCCGTATATAAGGTTGAATATGTAAGATGGGCTGAGCCGGCTCCGATTGGTTTCAGAGGTGTCGTTTCTGATGCCGGACTTCTGCGAAGCTGGCTGTGGAGCCTGATCGACAACGAGAGCTTGCCCGAGCCACTGTCCGGTTGGGAGCAGTTTGATGTAAACGATTATTTTGGACGAATGGTATTCAGGTTTTTAGACGAGGAAAAGATATGAAAGGCAAGTATAGCAAGCAAGTAAAGGCGGCCGTAGAGCTGATATGGTCGAGTTTCGACCGTGAGAAAATAAGCCAAGGATACGCGATGCTCATGCAGGCCGCTCAGCAAGGCGATGCCGATGCTCTGGCATTCATAGCCCGCTGTTTTATGGGCGAGGAGTATGTGTGGGCGCAGGCAGGCTTCACTGTCGACGATGCCAATGCATCGAAGCTGATGCAGAAGAGTGCAATGATGGGAAGTGCCACCGGCGTTCTATGCGCTGCGCGAAGCGCAAACCTCACACCCTCGGTGGAACGGGCAATGCCGTTCGCATCGTTTAAGGAAGCGTTCGAGGAGATTCTCGGCCAGGCAGAGCGTGGCGACGCTTTCTGCTGCTACATGGTCGCCAACGTGTATTACTGGGGCGACTATCTGCGTGTCGAGCCTGATGATGCCAGGCGATTCAAAGATGAAAGCGAATATAACGCGTGGGCGTGGCCGATAGCAAAGCTGTGGTACGAACGCAGCTTCGACGGCGGACTTTGTGCCGGATGGGGAAATTACTGCGACATACGCAAATCAGGCCTTGGCGACATAAGTCGGGATGTCTATGAGAGATATTTTCGGATGCTGGCCGACATCTCGCCGATTATCTGCACTAACTACGGTTATTATCTTCGCAAAGAAAAAGGTGATGCATACGCCGGCCTGCTGCGTTATGTGGAAGCGGCCCGCAAGGGCGACCCTCAGGGCGCATACAATGCCGGACACATTTATGAGGCCGGCGATGAGGTGGATGAAAATATAAGCCTTGCCTGTCAGCTCTATGAAATGGCTGCCAACGGAGGTCTTGCTCAAGGGCAATTCGAGATGGGATATTACCATTTTGAAGGCTGTGGAGACTTTGAACAGGATTATGCCCAGGCCGTGGACTGGTTTGAAAAGGCATACTGGAATCCGAAGTGCTCCGAAGTTACCAAGGCGCAGTGTGCCGCATATCTCGGCATATGCTATCAGGAGGGGCTGGGTACAGTGCAGGACTACGATGTGGCGTTCGAGTATCTTCATGAAGCCGGCGATGGTGTCGACCATCTATGGGAATCAATAACTGCCCGGGTGCTCACCGCACTCGGCGTGGCCTATGCCTTCGGACGTGGCGCCGAGGCGGATATCGAGCTGGGATATCAGTATTTTGAGGATGCTGTAAAACTCGGTTCGGAAGAAGCCAAAGAGTATATACGCTACATCAACTCGCCGGACTATGAGGCCGGCGAGCGGAAAAAAGAAGAACCTTCTACTCCCGTAGCTCCGTTCTGGCAGGACGTGGCTACAATGATCAGCGATGCGGTTGCTGCTGACCTTCGCGAAATTATTGGACGCATAGACGATGAGCGCATTTACACAGTAGCTTTGGTCACCGACAGGTATTGCTGCTCGCTTTTTCTTGCAGTGAACACTCTGGAGTACCTTGAAAGTGAAGACGAAGATACTGATGATGAATGCAAATGGCATCCTGACGAATGGGGATATTCCGACGGGCATGACAGCGAGCTGGTGAAACTCAGCAAAAATCTGTGGGAAAACCACAGTACTTTGCCGGGTGAAGCGTTCTTCTTCAGTGCCATGATTTCGGCGATGAAGCAGGTCAGGGATTCCGGAATTTCAGGAGAGCGCACCGAAGAAATTACATGGTTTATTTCAATATCGGACGATGACGACGCCGAGAACCTCGAAGACTCGTCGGCAATGACGCTGAACAGTCCCGAGCTGGCCGCCTCTTTCTTGAACAGACGCAGATAATTAGAGCCGGTTCGACAATAAATGTAACGCCAGGGTTGCAGATTTTTTCGCAGATTGTGCGCTGCCGAATCAGGAGTGTAATTGATGTACACGACTGATTCAAAGCGTGCAAGATGCAAAAAAAATGCAATCAAAGGTAACTAAAAGCGATGTATCGTAAATTCTGTATGATGTTTTTTGAAGTAAGATAGAATCAGAGGTTGTGTCTATAAAAATTGCATCCCTAAAAACGTATATGTTTTGGGATGCAATTTTTTTGTTAACCGGCTCTAAATACCTCCCCCACAAATTGACGATTCTCCAGATGATGCATGTCAGTGGCCATAAGACCCAAAAGACCTTCATGGACTACATCAAGCTAACCTCCGAGGAGATAGCCGATGAAATGAAATTAGCGGATTAGCTCGAGGCGCAAGTCTGGCTTTAGTCAGGTGCGCGGAGGTAAAGCCATCAAGACTCATCGCAAATCTCCGCCATGTCCAAGAAAGAGAATGGTATGTGGTAAAGGGAAAAGTTGCATGCCAACAACCGTATTCCGAAAAAAAAGGTCAAATGGCCACTTTTTCGGAATATCATTTGGAGGGGTGAGAACTTATGATTAACTTTCCGAGTTTGACATTTAATAGTAATAACATACAAAGTCACAGACATTTACGCCTGTGACTTTTGTAGTATAATA
>JAIDBM010000024.1 GCA_029056365.1 Muribaculaceae bacterium
GCCTACGACGACACTCCATTTTTACGCGAATACGCGGCGCAGGCCCTATTCGGCGGTATCACCGTCGACGGACGGCTTCCCGTTGACATCCGCGACATCGCAGCTGCCGGGAGCGGAGTTACTATAAAAAAGTCGAGACTCGGCTACGGACTGCCTGAAATGGCCGGACTTAAACCGTCGCTGACCGACAGCATCAACTCGCTTGTGGACATTGCCATTGGCCGCGGCGCGATTCCGGGAGCACAGGTGCTGGTGGCCAGAAACGGCACCATTGTTCACAACCGCAGCTACGGAACCCTGTGCAAAGGAGGCGCGGCGGTAACCGACAGCACCGTCTACGACCTCGCCTCTGTGTCGAAAACCGTGGGTACACTGCCGGTCATAATGGCCCTTTACGACGACAACAGGCTGAAACTCGATGAGAAAATATCGCGATACATTCCCGCCCTGCGCGGAAGCGACAAAGCCGACATTACCGTTCGCCAGCTTCTGTATCATGAAAGCGGCCTCCCCGCATCGCTGAACATGTTCAACGCCATGATCGACACCGCCAGCTACACCGGCAGGCTGATCAACCGTAAAAAAGACGCCGTCCACACCATAAAAATACAAAAAGGAGCATGGGGACACCGCAACGCACGCCTGCGCTCCGACATTCTCGGCACCAGTCGGTCGGCCGATTTTCCGTTTGCGGTAGCCAAGGGCATATATGCCGGACGCAGCACCTACGACAGCATCATGAACCGCATATACAACATACCTCTGCGCCCTACCAAAGCCTATAACTATTCATGCCTCAACTTCTGTCTGCTCATGAACATAGGCGAACTCACAAGCCACCAGCCCCACGATGAGTTTGTTTCGGAACGCATATGGCGGCCTGTGGGAGCACACCGCTTCACCTACCGTCCGGCACAGACCAGGCCCTCGGCTGTTACAGCTCCTACCGAAAACGACACATTTCTGCGGCGCCAGACTCTCAATGGCTATGTGCACGACGAGTTATGCGCCTTTTCCGGCGGAGTCCAAGGCAATGCCGGAGTATTCGGGTCGGCCGAAGACGTGGCGAAACTTTGCCAGATGTGGCTCCAGAACGGTTCGTATGGCGAAAAACGTGTACTCTCGCCTCAGACCGTGAAACTGTTCACAAGCGATAAAAGCCCCACATGCCGCCGCGGACTCGGATTCGACAAACCCGATACATCCTCCCCACAGCAGTCTCCCACCTGCGAGGAAGCCGGTCCGTCGGTTTACGGACACCTCGGCTTCACCGGAACAGTGTTCTGGGTCGATCCCTCCAACGAACTGATATTCGTGTTTCTCACCAACCGTGTAAACCCCACGCGCGACAACAGCGCCTTCTCCTCCATGAATCTGCGCCCCGATTTGTTCAGAGCTGTCTATCACGCATTAGAGCCGATCCAACAATAACCTACATTATCGATGATAAAACGACTACTTCCTGCCCTGCTGGGCATAATGCTTACCATACCCTCCGTAAAATCCCAGACCGTCATATACGAAGCCGCCGACAGCATTACACTCGGCGAACGCATCGCACACAAATCGATTCAGATCGGCACAGGAGCCGTGGCCACGATAGGTCTTACTCAGATTCTCAAAGCTTCGGTAAGCGAAATGCGCCCCGACCGCAGCAACAACCGCTCATTTCCCTCGCGACACTCGTCGTGGGCCTTTGCCGGGGCATCGGTAATCGCCAACGAACTCTACAGCCATTCCCCATGGTGGGTACTCGGCAGCCAGGCCCTGGCCACAGGGATCGGCTTCCAGCGTGTAATGTCCGAACGGCACTATCCGGGCGATGTACTGGCCGGAGCTGTTCTCGGCTTAGGCTCGATGCAACTGGGCTACTGGATCGGCGACCTGTTTTATCCGCATCTCCGAAGAAGCCTGCCTGCCGCCGACAACCAGCAGGGTTCGTCGCTGTCAATGGCCACGGAAGCGGTGATTCCTCTGGCGCATCCATCGCCGGAGATACATTTCCGCACCGCTCTCGGCACGCGACTGACTCTAACAATACCCTTTTCGGAATGTTTCTCGCTTCAGGCCAATGCCCACCTTCAGTCCACTCCGCTCACGGCTCAGAAACAATATTTCGATATGCTCAACAGTTTCGGTATCACTCTCGGAGCGCAATACCGCCATCAGCTATCGCAGCGATGGGCATTCCACTCAAGAGCAGCCCTGGGCGCCATGCGCAATCTGAAAGTACACAACAATGCCATCAGCACCGGATCGTTCAGAACCGACATTGCCGCAGGCACCGACTGCAGGCTCACTCCGGCGCTTAGCATCGGCGCCGACTTAGGCTGGCAGCTCAACACCTACAGCCACGCATGTTCGGCGCTGAACATAAGCCTGGTAACCAAAGCCTGCTTCTGACCTGCGCATACTGTCATATCAGCCTTTTTAATATAATTTTGTATAAAACTGTTTCGGCTGTAAAAATAAAACATTAAATTTGCAACAGCAAAGCAAGTAAGATAATCCGTTACTAACAAACCCCAATAATTATGAAAAAGAAATTCATCTGCACCGTTTGCGGTTATATCCACGAAGGAGACGAAGCTCCTGAAAAGTGCCCCCTGTGCGGCGCTCCCGCCTCTAAATTCAAAGAACTCGTTGAAAGCGAAGCTCTCCAGTTCGTAACCGAACATGAAATAGGCGTGGCCAAAGGCTGCGACGATGAAATGATAGCAGACCTCAACGCTCATTTCAACGGAGAATGCACCGAAGTAGGCATGTACCTTGCCATGGCACGTCAGGCCGACCGTGAGGGATACCCCGAAATCGCCGAAGCCTACAAGCGCTATGCCTGGGAAGAAGCCGAGCACGCATCGAAGTTCGCCGAACTCCTCGGCGACTGCGTCTGGGACACCAAGACAAACCTCGAAAAACGTATGGCGGCTGAAGCCGGTGCCAACGCCGACAAAATGCGTATCGCCCGCCGTGCGAAAGAACTGGGTCTGGACGCCATCCACGACACCGTTCACGAAATGGCCAAGGACGAGGCTCGTCACGGACAGGGATTCCAGGGTCTCTACAACCGCTTCTTCAAGAAATAAGCTTCAAAAACATAAATAAAAAAAACGCCGGCCGTCGTTAGACTCCCGGCGTTTTTTCATTCCACGGCCACAATCAGAAATTATATCCCAATGTAACCGAGAATGTATTGCGGCGCATCCTGCACTTGTGGCCATCGATTGTTTTCTCGGCAAGGGCCTTGGAGCCGACTCCGGCGCTCAGTCCTATCACATAACGGCCCGAGAACGTGGCCACGATACCGAAACCCCACTGGGCATCGAAGCGGTGCCAGCCATAGTCGAAGAGGTTCTTGCTTGTCTTCGGCGGCGGTGAATCGAAATTCGGATTGGCATACTGTCGCGCACTTATATTGATATTGAACCACGGTCCGGTGAAAAGCGACAGTGAAATATTGTCGCCTATATTGAACCGATATCCGATATTTACCGGAAGCCGTATGCCAATCAGCCGTACCGAACCGTTATAAGGCAGATTATTTTCAATATAATCATCCACATTCAAGGTGTTGTAATATAACATGACACCCGGCTCGACATACAAGCCTCTGTATAGTGGCTGATTATATACTACTCCTCCAGATAGTCCGGTGCCGGTGGAATACCGTTCAAGACCATCGGAAGGAGTGGTTATGTCGGCCTGCAGCCTTACCCCGAAGTGCAACTGGTGCTTTGGAGCAGGCTCCTCCGAGGGAAGTACTTCCACTTCCTGTGCGTGAAGGCAGCCGCAGACTGCAAAAGCTGTAACAAGTATGCATATAGCTCGTTTCATAGTCGATGTCATGTAATTGATTATAAAACAAACTACAATGCCGATTTGTTAGCACCGAATCAGGTGAAATACCATAAATCCTTAGAACTTCTTGAGACTATAAATCTATAGAACTATAGAACTTTTAAGATTATAGATCTATAGTTTTTTACTTGAACTACCGGCTTAATGCAACTGACGCCTGATGCTGTTATTAGCGTCAGACGTCAGTTATGTCATATTCACCGATAATAATCAGAACTTGAATCCAGTAGAGAGTACGATAGAGTGGATATTATCGGTTACCGAAGCCGAAGGAGCCTCGAAACCGTTGAAATCGGTATATGCGTGGAATGTGCTCTTTCGGTTCTTGTACACGTATGCGGCATCGATATACCATGCCTTGTAACGGTAGCCGAGACCGGCTGTGATATACTGCGTTGTCTTGTCGAACGAATAGCTCGGATCGGTGCCGGTGGTCATTACCTCATACATTCCGTCGGCAGCGTCTTTGGTCACGTTCGATGTCTGGGCGTTGTAGCCGAGCCGCACGCTGAACTGCGGGGTGACTCTGTATTCCAGACCTAATCGAACTATGTTTGAACCCTGATAATACTGGTCGATTGCATCGTTGACATCCGTGGCCGACTCAAAGCTGTTATAGTAGCCATATCCCTGACGCTTGGTGGTCATGCTGTCGTAGAACATCCGTTCATAGTCGAGACTTATTATGGCCCTGTTGTCTATCACGCCGGCGACACCGAACATCAGTCGCCACGGGGTGTTGAGCTTCGATGAATAGGATGCCAGTTCCGTACGTTCATTGCCCTCATGCGGGTTCAGATTCTTGATTTCTCCCATGGCCGGGTCGTAATAGCTGAAGTCGGTTTCTGCAATATAGCTGTGGTTGAGGCTGTACCATGTAGGGGTGTGCACGGCCATACCTATGCGCAACTCGTTTATCGGCCTTACAATCAGACCGAGTTTCACGTTCCAGCCCGAACCCCAGATATGGTTGTCGTTGTAGAGTTCGAAACCGGCGTTGCCCTTTACAATTCTGTCGCCCACCACTACATTGGCGTTTTCCATGCTCTCGCTGTAATCGGTGTATCTGAAATAGCTTATATCGTTGATGCCTACGCCTATGCCCCAGTATACAACATCGCTTACGTTGCCTCCGAGGTCGATATTGTATTCATCAACATAACCGCTTTCGCGAACCATATACATGGCATCGCCCACTGTCTGTCCGGGCACAAAGAGTCCGTTGTAGTGTTTGCCGTTGCCGGTAGGACTAATCATATACGATGTATAGCCGAGAATGCTCAACCAGTCGCAGTCGCTGTCGAGATACGGGTTGTACTTACCGTAGTCAAAAGCGAGGTCATCGGGCGAATATCCGTCGGAAAAGGCCGCTATGTAATTCGAAAGCGATGTCTGAACCGGATTGTTATAACCCATTGTGATGCGGTCGAACGATGTCTTGCGCCCGTAGCTTACACCCCAGTTGAATGTACGCAGTGCGCCATCGAGGTTCATTGCGCCTACATAGGCCAGATTGTTTACAAATGCTTTGGTCTGGTTTTCCTTATGGAGCGACATCGGAGTTTCGGTCTTATAGCCGCGCATGTTTATGTCGAGGGTTATGCCCACATCGCTGCGTGTATACACACCGATACCTGCCGGATTCTGCCCGAGTGTCGACAAATCGCCGCCAAGAGCTGTGAATGCTCCACCCATGCCCATGAAGCGGGCGGTTCCCCTGAGTTCGTTCTGAGAAAGAGCGTCGGCCTGCACAGGCGACTGTGCCGCAGCTATCACCGGAACGGCTGCCAATAGGGCCGGTAGTATTATTCTCTTCATAAATAAAGTGTTTGCAAGTTGAACGTTGTAGTGCGGCATACAGCCTGCTGCCTGTTGAGTATCGGGCAGTGGCTGTATGACTGCAGTATTGTATTATCTGCGACCCCGGCTTCCGCCGCCACCGCCTACGCGACCGCTTCCGCCGCCGCCACGGGTGCTGTGACTTCCGCCGCCCATGCTTCCACGACTGCTTCCGGAGCTGTACGAACTGCGGTTGTTATAGCTGTTGCGCTGCTGGGTGTTGTTGTAGTTGCTGCGTTGCTGAGTGCTTTTGTTGTTGTAGCTGTTGCGCGACTGTGTGCCGGAGTTTACAGCTCCCGACGACGAGCGACCTCTTGTTCCTGCGCCATAGGGTGTGTATGTGCCCTGCGAGGCATTGGGACGTGTGCCCGGACGCGCTGTGGCCGCTGTACCGGAGTATCCCGGACGGAGTGTGCTTCCGTTGAACGAATTCGACGACCCTGCAGGACGACCCATATTGCCCGGACGACCGGTGTTGTATCCGCCGGTTGTTCCTGCATAATGGTTGCCGGAAGGTCCGCGACCCGAGTTCATACCCGAACCGGTAGGACGATGCGGACGTGCCGCACCGGGCGTGCTCGGACGCCAGGCCACCGACGGACCCCAGCCGGGACCCCAGCCCGGGCCCCATCCGGGTCCCCATCCTCCCCATCCGGGAGTCCAGGTCCATCCCCACGACCAACCCCATGGGTAGGGGTCGTAGTACCAGGGATTATACCAACCGCCATACCAACCACCCCAGCCTATGTATGCGGGACCATATACATTCCAGTACCACGGGTTGCCGTAACGCCATGCCCACGAATAGGGATAACAAGGCGAGTCGTCGACCAGATATATGTTCACGTTGGTTTGTTGCGGAGTAGAATAGTAATAGTCGCACAAAGTGGTGTCGCCGCTTTCTGTAACAACATCCGGATTATGGAAGCGTTCGATACGGCGGGTATATGCAAAGGTGTCGCCGATACCGGCGGAATCCACCGCTACCGAATCCGACACAAGAAACTGGCCTCTGCGGTTATACGTGTCCACATCCATGTCGAGCGAGCCTGAGGGGGCATAACTGTCGGCCGGAGCGTAATCAGTTGCCTGATACTCCACCTTCGGCTGCTTCTTCTGCCTGGACTGCTTGCGCGGACCTCCGTAGATGTCGTCGTAATAGTCCTGACCCACAGCCGGAACCGACACAGCCATCAGGCCAATCGCAGCAAGAAGGTATGTTGTGAATTGTTTCATATCCTTATGTTTGATAATTTGGTTTACCTTTTAGACTATATTACTGTCCGAAAGTTAAACCAAAGTTACGAATTTTCCGCGAAATAACGCCGTGTTTTGTGTTGAAAACGACAATTTTAACCATTTTTGCGAAAAAGTGCCGGACATGCGCCCTTGCGGCGCCATCCGACACTCTTTACACTGGCATCGCAGGGCTATCGTTCAGTCGGCTTCATGTCGTACGACGCAATGGCTATAGTGAAGCCCCAGTATATGAAAGCGATTGATGTGAGGAACGATACCATGAACATGTCGCTGGTATAGCCGGCCTCAAGGAAAAAGAAGCCGATAATGGTGAGTAGCACTCCGTTTATCACACCTATCCACCAGTAACGTCCTCGCGAGGTACATGCCTTCACAAGGGCCTCTATGCCCCAGAAAATAAACACAAACGCAAGAAAATACGGGAATACCATCTCGCTCAGTATGATACTTCGCACGAGCATGAAACCGATAAACAAATCAATCATTCCTCCGGCCAGCCACCATCCCCAGCCTTTGGGTTGGTCAGGACCTACCGAAGTGCACAGCTGTACTACCCCGGCGAGCACAAGCAGCCATCCGAAAATCTGCGATGCCACTGCATAGCCGGCATTGGGCCAGAACCAATAAGCGAAGCCGCCTATTACAAGCAGTATGCCCACAAGCAGTATCAGCCACCACAGGCGAGTCTGTCCTACATAATTAACATTCAAGGCTTTCATAATAAATGAGTTTAAAGTGTTGTTTTACAAATTCGAAAAAGTCGGCAGCCGGCACAATGCCCTGCCATTGACTTTTTCGCTGTTTATTTTAATTTAATAACATTATTCCACATTAGTTTGTTTGATTTTTTTTCGTACTTTTGCATTGATGAAACACAACTCAGCAGATATAGAGCGCAAGACCGCTTTCGACGGTGTGCGCCAAAGCATATCCGACCTTTGCATATCGACTCTCGGCACCGCACGATGTGCCGAAATGGAATTCTCAGGCGACTTCGGCCATATAAGCGACCGGCTGGGAGAAACCGCCGAAATGCTTTCCATAATCAACGGAGAAGAAGGCCTGCCTATAGCCGGTATTTCCGATGAAACCGAACGTCTGGCCGCCATTCGTCCGACCGGCACATGGCTCCCGGCCGCCGATGTTCTGCGACTGCGCAATTCTCTGGCCACCATGAGCGCCATAGAGAGTTTTTTCAGACGCCGCCGCGACGACAACGGCCAGTCGCCATACCCGCTTCTCGACCGTATCGCATTCAGGCTCGACCCGTTCCAGACGGCCACCGACGCCATCGACCGTATAATCGACCGCTGGGGCAACATCAAAGACAACGCCTCGCCCGAACTCGCCGACATCAGGGCGCGTCTGTCGGGCATGAACGGTGTAATAGCGTCGACCATGCGGCATGTAATGGCCCGTGCGGTAAAAGACGGCTATCTCGACCCTGACACCACTCCTTCGGTGCGCGACGGCCGATTGGTGATTCCGGTGGCGCCGATGAACAAACGCAAGATTCCGGGCATAGTTCACGATGAGTCGGCTTCGGGCAAAACCTTCTTTATCGAGCCTTCGGAAATTGTAGAGGCCAACAACCGGCTGCGCGAACTGCAAATAGATGAACGCCGCGAAATCACCCGCATTCTGATAGCGCTGGCCGATGCCATCCGACCGGAAATCGATGCCATGCTCGACGGATTCAGTCTGCTCGGCGATTTCGATTTTATTCACGCCAAAGCCCGATATGCCCGCATGGTCAACGCCACCATGCCACACCTGCACCATGAACCGCAGCTCGAATGGTACCGTGCAAGGCATCCGGTGCTTGAGGCCGCGCTGCAACGCGCCGGCAAAGAAATAGTTCCGCTCGACATTCGGCTCGGGGGCGAGGAACGGCTTCTGCTTGTGTCCGGTCCGAACGCCGGAGGCAAATCTGTAACACTCAAAACCGTAGCCGTGGTGCAATATATGCTTCAATGCGGTGTGCTGCCGCCTGTGGCCGACAACTCGCATTTCGGCGTGTTCGAAAACATAATGATCGACATTGGCGACGACCAGAGTATCGAAGACGATCTCTCTACCTATTCGTCGCATCTGCGCAACATGAAGTTCTTCACCGCCAACGCGGGCCCGGCATCTCTGCTGCTTATCGATGAGTTCGGTTCCGGCACCGAGCCTCAGATCGGCGGCGCCATCGCACAGGCTCTGCTGCAGCGTTTTGTGGAGTCGGGAGCATATGGTGTGATTACTTCGCACTTCCGAAATCTCATTCACTTCGCCGACAGCACCGCCGGAATGGTGAACGGCTCGATGCTTTACGACCGCAACCGCATGGAACCGATGTTCCGGCTGTCGATCGGACATCCCGGCAGCTCTTTTGCAATCGACATAGCCCGCAAAACCGGACTACCCGCCGACATTATCGCCCGGGCCGAGGAAATAGCCGGAAGCGACTACGTGAACTTCGACCGTTACCTCAACGATATAAACCGCGACCGCCGATACTGGGAAAACAAGCGTATGAGCATACGGCAGAAAGAAAAACGTCTCGATGATCTGCTCGAACGCTATGACTCCGATGCGGAATCGCTGCGAGAACAGCGCCGCCAGATCATAGCCCAGGCCCGTGAGGAGGCACGGCGGATTCTCGAAGGCAGCAACGCGGCAATCGAACGCACTATCCGTGAAATACGCTCGTCGCAGGCCGATCGCGAACGCACTCTTGAGGCCCGCCGTCTCCTCGACCTCGACAAGCGCCAGCTGGCACAGGACTGTGCCGATGATGCCGCTTCGGCGCATCCGCTGCTGAAAAAAGCCGACACTGCCCGACAGCGGCGTAAGAAATCCGACAACGCGGCGAAACCGAAACCGGCCACGCCCGCAGAACCTGTCGCCGTAGGCTCTCACGTGCTTCTCGATGGCCAGGGGATGCCGGGAGAAGTTCTGGAAATTTCCGGCAAAAATGCCACAGTGGCTTTCGGACATCTGAAAACCAACGTAAAAATCAGCAGGCTCAGGCTCACGATGCGCAAGCCTGATTCCGGCGTGAAAAAAAGTGCTTCCTTTATCAGCGCCGACACGTCAGACCGGATGCGCGAGCGCCAGCTGAATTTCCGTCAGGAAATCGATGTGCGCGGAATGAGAGCCGACGAAGCTCTGCAGGCCGTGACGTACTTCATCGACGATGCTGTTCAGTTCAATTCCACCCGAGTGCGGATTCTTCACGGCACCGGCACCGGCGCCCTGCGTCAGTGCATACGCGGGTATCTTGAAGGAGTGGCGGCTGTAAAAAGCTATCACGACGAGGATGTCCGTCTCGGCGGCGCCGGCATCACCGTAGTGGAGTTCTAACACGGAGTGGAGGCATCCCTGCCTCCACAGTTCCGGAATACACCTGATGGAATACTCCTGATAGAAAACGCCTGATGCCCGCCCGGACACACGACGGCGGGGTCGCCGTCGTTACTTTGGAGGTATCGTCGTTACATCGTTACTCAGCGGCTGACGTCTTTTACGCCTTTTACCGTGCGGAGCTTGCGTATGAGCGCGTCGAGACTTGCCGTATTGTTCACACCAACAACCACAAAGCCCTGGAACAGGCCATCGTTGGAATCGATTGATATGTTGCGTAAGGTCACATCCTTCTCCTTGTTGATTATCGATGTTATGTTGGTTACAATGCCTATGTCGTCGTGGCCTACAATGCGCAAGGTGGCGCCGAACTGACTGCCGAGTCTGCCGCTCCAGCGGGTACGTATCACCCGATAGGGATACTTCCGTCTTATGTTGGCGGCATTGGGGCAGTCGTCGCGATGAATCTTTATCACACCTTCCGATGACACGAAACCAAACACGTCATCACCGAATATAGGGTTGCAACACTTGCTCAGACGGTAGTTTATGCCCCTGATATTGTCGCCGATCACAAGAATGTCGCTGTCGACCGGACGTCCCTGGTCGTCGGCCACAGGCTGCATCACATATTCCGATGCCGAAACCCTCGCACTATCTTCGCCGGCCACCTTGAGTTCGAGTCCCACATATGTGTCCACCACGTGGTTTATATCAAGGCTTTCATCGGCCAGCGCACTGTAGAAATCGGTCACTGTCTTGTAGCCCATTTTTTTGACAGTCCGCGACAGCATGCCTTCGTCGAGTTCCAGCTTGCGGTTTTTGAACCTGCGCTGCAGCATCTCACGGCCGAGCTCGCTCGTGCGGGTGTCCATTTCCTTGAGGGCCACGCGAATCTTGTTGCGGGCCTTGGCGGTCACTACATAATTCAGCCAGTCGCGTTTAGGCACCTGCGCCGATGCCGTGAAAATTTCCACCGTATCACCACTCTGGAGTCTGTAGTTGATTTTCTGATTCTTTCCGTTCACCTTTCCGCCCGTGCAGCGGCTGCCGAGACCGGTGTGTATGTTGAAAGCGAAATCGAGCAGCGTGGCCCCCTTGGGCAGACGGTAAAGGTCGCCCTTCGGAGTGAAGGCGAACACCTCCTTGTCGTACACATCCATGCGCAGATTCTTCATCAGCTCCATCGGGCCGGAATCGGCGGCTTCAAGAATGTCGCGCACATTCGCCATCCATGCATCAAGACTGTTTTCGCTTCTGATACCCTTGTACTTCCAGTGTGCCGCCAGGCCCTTTTCGGCAATCTCGTCCATACGCCGTGTGCGGATCTGTACCTCAACCCATTTGTTGCCGGGTCCGTACACGGTTATATGCAACGACTCATAGCCGTTGCTTTTGGGAATGCTCAGCCAGTCCTTAAGTCTTTTGGGATTGGGAGTATACATGTCGGTTATCAGCGAGTAAGTAAGCCAGCAGGCACTCTTCTCCCGCTCTTTCGGAACATCGAGAATCACACGTATGGCAAACAGATCGTATATATCCTCCACATCGTTGTGCTGCTTCTTCATCTTGTTCCATATGGAATAGATGCTCTTTGTACGGCCCTTTATGTCGAATTTCAGTCCTTCCGCCTCAAGGCGCTCGCGAACCGGCTTGATGAAATCGGCGATATAGGCATCACGTGCCACCTTGGTTTCGTTGAGCTTTCGCGCAATCTCGGTATATTTCTGTCTGTCGGTGTATTTGAGCGACATATCCTCAAGTTCCGACTTTATCTGATACAGTCCCAGACGGTGTGCAAGCGGCGCATACAGATAGTTTGCCTCCATGGCCACCTCGGCCACAAGTTTCTCCGACGGATGATGGTTTATAGCCCGCATCAGCACCAGACGGTCGACGAGCATTATTATTATCACCCTTATATCTTCGGCGAAAGCAAGGAGCAGTTTGCGGAAGTTGTCGCTCTGCACCGAAGCCTGACGGCTGTACAGTCCCGCCACCTTCATAAGACCGTCGACCAGACGGCCCACGTCCTCTCCCCACTCGCCGAGAAGCTTGTCGCGTGTCATCAAACCGTGTTTAACAAGATTGTACAGCATCACGGCCATGGTCATGCTACGGTCGGGACTGACTCTGTCGCATAATTCGCCGGCAGTAGCCAGAGCGTGTGTGAGCGGGTGCCGTCCGAAACGGTCGCGCGGCAATGAGGCCAGAGCGTCGTTGGAAACGGTATTCTTTATCTTTCGGAAATCGTCATAGACAACAACATCGCCCAGCGAGTGCCGAAGCCGGGCATACAGAAGCCTTAGCTCTTTTCTTTCTTCTGCTGTAAATACTGATTGGAAACCTGTTGGCATAAGTGATTCTTTGTTAGCCGGAGCAATTCCGCTGCATCGGAATGCCCCTTTTCGGCAAAATTACAAAAAAAAGGCGATGATGCCAAACTTCTGACATCATCACCCTGTTTTTTTCCGGCTACTGGTCGTTTCGAGGATTATTGTTGAGGGTTCGTGTTCGTTCCTTCACCAGTTCTTTGTCGACCTTTCCGTCATCGGCCTCGTTGACGGCCACACCGGGATATTGCTGCCGCGCATCGTCGCGTTGCAGTTTCTTTCGATCTTTCTCGTTCATGATTAAATTGCGTTTATCGGGTTCGGTTTCTTTCGAAACAATCCCGCACGCGCAATTGTTCACTCCTGCACATCGGTGTCGGTGTCGTATTTCTCGTAAAGGAGGTCGTTATAGGGGAAACGGCTTCGATGAATCTCAAGTGCACGTGTATATATCTTCTGCTTGAGTTCATCGATGTTAAGGCCCTTTCTGGCCGAAATAAACACGCAGTCGCCCTCCATCTTCGACATCCAGCTCTGCTGCAGCCGTTCAAGCGATATATTCTCGCGTGTTTCCGGCGTAAGGTCGTCGGCGTCCTTGGGTTTATAGCTGAAAGCGTCGATTTTGTTAAACACCAGAATAAGCGGTTTGTCCATGCCGCCGCACACATCCCTCAGGGTGCTGTTCACAACCTCGATCTGTTCTTCGAAATTAGGATGCGATATATCAACCACATGCACAAGAATATCGGCATCGCGCACTTCGTCGAGGGTGCTTTTGAACGACTCCACCAGGTGTGTAGGCAACTTGCGTATGAAGCCTACGGTGTCGGTGAGCAGCAGCGGCAGATTTTCGATAGTAACCTTGCGCACCGTGGTGTCGAGAGTTGCAAAGAGCTTGTTTTCGGCAAACACTTCGCTTTTGCTGAGCACATTCATCAGCGTGCTCTTGCCCACATTCGTGTATCCCACCAGTGCCACACGGGTAAGTTTGCCCCGGTTTTTGCGCTGTATCGACTTCTGCTTGTCGATGGCTCGCAATTCCTCTTTGAGTCTGGCGATTTTGTCGAGAATTATACGGCGGTCGGTTTCAATCTGGGTCTCACCCGGACCGCGCATGCCTATACCGCCCCTCTGACGCTCAAGGTGGGTCCACATGCGTGTCAGACGGGGCAGCAGATACTGATACTGCGCCAGCTCGACCTGAGTCTTGGCGTTGGCCGTCTGTGCCCGTTTGGCAAATATATCGAGAATTAGCGATGTGCGGTCGAGAATCTTCACCTGAAGCTCGCGTTCGAGATTCGACACCTGTTTGGTGGTAAGGTCATCATCGAAAATCACCATTCCTATTTCGTTGTCCTCCACATACTGGCGGATTTCCTCGAGCTTGCCCTTGCCCACGTAGGTACGCGGATTCGGATAATCGAGTTTCTGTGTGAAACGTGCCACTGTTTCTGCGCCGGCTGTATCGGCCAGAAATGCGAGTTCATCGAGATACTCTGCGGTCTTGGCCTCGCCCTGGCGTGGAGTCACCAGTCCGACAAGCACCGTACGCTCCGATGTCTCTTTGCTTAATATCAGATCTTTCATATAAGAGCCGGTTCGACAATAAATATTAACGTCAGAAATGTACAATATAAACAAGAAAGTCGACCCGGAGTTCGGATCGACTTTTGTTAGTGGCGGGGGCAGGACTCGAACCTACGACCTTTGGGTTATGAGCCCAACGAGCTACCACTGCTCCACCCCGCGATGTTTTACGGATGCAAAGTTACGCACTTTCCAAATACCATGCAAGTGCTTTAACTTACATTAACTATAAATAGCCGTGATAATTATGCTCCATAATACTTCAAATACACTGTTTCCGGTCATTGGAAGCATAGTTCCGAAGCTCAAGCAGCGGCTTCATCTCACTGATATTCAACAACACCAGTCGATTAATCCCGTAAACCCGGCATAAACTCCGGCTTTACGGGATTATCTGTATCCTAAATCGTTTTCATTAACAGTCCTTAACCCTCGATAAGGTCTTTGCCTGTCATTTCTTTCGGCTGGGGCAGGCCCATGATATGGAGGATGGTCGGAGCCACATCGGCCAGAATGCCGTTTTTGATTCTGGCATCCTTGTTTTCGGTAACGTAAACACAAGGAACCGGGTTGAGCGAGTGGGCGGTGTTGGCGCTGCCGTCGGCATTCACTGCGTTGTCGGCGTTGCCGTGGTCGGCGATAATAATCACCTCATATCCGGCCTTTTTAGCGGCCTCCACAGTGCGGTTCACACATTCGTCGACTGCTACAACGGCCTTTTCAATTGCCTCGTAGATGCCGGTGTGGCCAACCATGTCGCCGTTGGCGAAGTTCACAACTATAAAATCGTACTTTTCAGCGGCGATAGCATCGGTGAGCTTGTCGGTGACCTCGAACGCGCTCATTTCGGGTTTGAGATCGTAGGTGGCAACCTTGGGCGATGCCACAAGAATGCGGTCTTCGCCTTCGAATGGAGTTTCGCGTCCGCCGTTGAGGAAGAATGTAACGTGGGCGTATTTCTCGGTCTCGGCTATGTGCAGCTGTTTGAGATTGTTGGCGCTGAGGTATTCGGCCAGAGTGTTGTCGACGTTCTCTTTGTCGAAGATAATGTTCACACCGGTGAACGAGGCGTCGTACGGAGTCATGCAGTAGTACTGCAGGCCCGGAATGGTGGTCATTCCTTCCTCGGGCATATCATGCTGGGTAAGCACCACGGTGAGTTCCTTGGCACGGTCGTTGCGGTAGTTGAAGAAGATTACCACATCGCCTTCCTTTATGGTGCCGTCGACAGTGCTGTTGTTGATGGGCTTGATGAACTCGTCGGTGACATCGGCGTCGTAGCTCTGCTGCACGGCCTGTGCCATGTCGGCCGCCTGTGCTCCCTCGCCCTTCACCAGCAGGTCGTAGGCAACTTTCACACGGTCCCAGCGTTTGTCGCGGTCCATCGCATAGTAGCGGCCGATAACCGATGCGATGGTGCCGGTGGTTCTGGCGCAATGGTCGGTGATTGTTTCTATGAAACCCTTGCCGCTGCGGGGGTCGGTGTCGCGACCGTCCATAAAGCAGTGCAGGAACACATTTTTAAGTTCGTACTTTGCGGCGATATCGCACAGCGCCAGAATATGTTCGAGCGAAGAGTGTACGCCACCGTCTGATGTCAGTCCCATGAAGTGCATGCCCTTGCCGGTGCGTGCGGCGTATTCGAAGGCGTTCTTTATCTGCTTGTTTTCGAGAATCGAGCCGTCGGCTATAGCCTTATTGATCTTCACCAGGTCCTGATACAGCACACGGCCTGCGCCTATGTTGAGGTGTCCGACCTCGGAATTGCCCATCTGGCCGTCGGGCAGACCGACATTCTCGCCCGATGCAAGAAGCTGCGAATGCGGATATGTTGCAAGAAGATGGTCCCAGTAGGGAGTTGGAGTGGAGAAGATTACATCACTCTTGGAATGGTTGCCGATGCCCCATCCGTCGAGGATCATTAATAAAGCTTTTTTACCCATTGTTACGTTCAAATATCTTGTTATATTTATTATATGCTCAGT
>JAIDBM010000240.1 GCA_029056365.1 Muribaculaceae bacterium
AGAAAGTGCTGCTGCTGGGCAGTGGCGCTCTAAAAATCGGCGAAGCCGGCGAATTCGACTACTCCGGCTCACAGGCACTCAAAGCCATGAAAGAGGAAGGCATCACCACCGTGCTTATCAACCCCAACATCGCCACAGTGCAGACGTCAGAAGGCTTTGCCGACAAAATCTACTTCCTGCCCGTAACACCTTACTTTGTAGAAAAAGTAATTGAAAAAGAACGCCCCGACGGCATCCTTCTGGCATTCGGAGGCCAGACAGCTCTTAACTGCGGTGTGGAACTCTTCAAATCGGGTGTGCTCGAAAAACACAACGTGCGTGTGCTCGGCACTCCGGTCCAGGCCATAATGGATACAGAAGACAGGGAGCTGTTTGTAAAAAAACTCGATGAAATCGAAATAAAGACAATAAAAAGCGAAGCCGTCGACAATATCGACGATGCCCTCAGGGTAGCCAATTCCCTCGGATATCCGGTTATTGTACGCGCCGCCTATGCCCTTGGCGGACTCGGCAGCGGTTTCTGCGACGATGACGCACAGCTGACTTCACTCTGTGAGAAAGCCCTTGCCTTCTCTCCGCAGGTGCTGGTAGAAAAATCGCTGAAAGGATGGAAAGAAGTCGAATATGAAGTAGTACGCGACCGTTTCGACAACTGCATCACGGTCTGCAACATGGAAAACTTCGACCCTCTGGGCATACACACCGGCGAAAGTATCGTGGTCGCACCCTCGCAGACACTGTCGAACGCCGACTACCACTATCTGCGCTCCCTGGCCATAAAAATCATTCGCCACATCGGCATTGTGGGCGAATGCAACGTACAGTATGCCTACGACCCGCAGTCGATGGACTACCGCGTAATCGAGGTGAACGCCCGACTGAGCCGCTCGTCGGCTCTGGCCTCCAAGGCTACCGGCTATCCGCTTGCCTTTGTGGCCGCGAAACTCGGTCTGGGTTACGGACTGTTCGACCTTAAAAACTCTGTCACCAAAGACACCTCGGCATTCTTCGAACCAGCCCTCGACTATGTTGTGGTGAAAATACCCCGCTGGGACCTCGGCAAATTCCACGGTGTAGACCGTACCATCGGCTCGTCGATGAAATCGGTAGGCGAAGTCATGGCCATCGGCCGCACCTTCGAGGAAGCCATACAGAAAGGTCTCCGCATGATAGGCCAGGGCATGCACGGCTTCGTAGAGAACAAAGACATCAACATTCCCGATGTCGACAAGGCGCTGATAGCCCCCACCGACAAACGCATATTCGTCATAGCCAAGGCCATGACACAAGGATACAGCGTTGACCGCATACACGAGCTTACCAAAATAGACCGCTGGTTCCTTTACAAACTGCGCAACATACTTGACACCGCCGATGAACTGGCCGTATACGACACTCTCGAAGCCATTCCACAGGCTCTGCTCCGGCAAGCCAAACAACAAGGTTTCAGCGACTTCCAGATAGCCCGCTCGGTGTTTAAGGAAAACATGACCAATGCCGAGGAAGCCAATCTGCAGGTACGCTCGCTCCGCAAACAGCTCGGCATCGTTCCGGTAGTGAAGCAGATCGACACCCTTGCCGCCGAATATCCCGCACGCACCAACTATCTCTATCTCACCTATAACGGCAGTGAAAACGATGTAACCTATCTACACGACCACCGCTCTATAGTAGTGCTTGGTTCCGGTGCATACCGCATCGGCTCAAGTGTGGAATTTGACTGGTGCTCGGTGAACGCGCTGATGACAGTGAAACAACAGGGATGGCGCTCGGTGATGATAAACTACAATCCCGAGACAGTATCGACCGACTACGACATGTGCGACCGTCTGTATTTCGATGAACTCACTTTCGAACGCGTGATGGACATACTTGATCTGGAACAGCCCCACGGAACAATTCTGTCGGTAGGCGGCCAGATTCCGAACAATCTCGCCACCCGTCTCGACCAGCAGGGAGTGAATATTCTCGGCACCACAGCCAAAAGCATCGACAACGCCGAAGACCGTCATAAATTCTCGGCCATGCTCGACGAACTCGGCATCGACCAGCCAAGATGGCGCGAACTCACCAGCCTCGACGACATAAACGAATTCGTAGCCGAGGTAGGCTTCCCGGTGCTTGTCCGTCCGAGCTACGTGCTCTCGGGTGCGGCCATGAACGTATGCTCCAACAACGATGAGCTGGTACGCTTCCTGCGCCTCGCAGCCAACGTATCAAAACAGCATCCGGTGGTTGTGACCGAATTTATCCAGAACGCAAAAGAAATTGAAATGGACGCCGTGGCGCAGAACGGCGAAATCAAAGCCTATGCAATATCGGAACACATAGAGTTCGCCGGCGTACATTCCGGCGATGCCACCATACAGTTCCCGCCGCAGAAACTCTATGTAGAGACTATGCGCCGTATCAAAAAAGTAAGTGCCCGAATCGCCAAGGCACTGAACATCAGCGGTCCGTTCAATATCCAATATCTTGCAAAGGACAACGACATAAAGGTAATCGAATGCAACCTCCGGGCATCACGTTCGTTCCCGTTCGTTTCCAAAGTGCTAAAAATAAACTTCATCGACCTGGCCACACGCGTTATGCTCGGTCTGCCGGTAGAAAAGCCCAGCAAGAGCGCGTTCGACCTCGACTATGTGGGCATCAAGGCCTCCCAGTTCAGCTTCTCGCGCCTTCAGGGCGCCGACCCTGTACTGGGCGTCGACATGGCATCGACCGGCGAAGTAGGCTGCATAGGCTACGACACATCGGAAGCAATACTCAAATCGATGCTGGCCGTAGGACAGAGAATACCGGAAAAAACAGTTCTTCTCAGCACCGGCAGTCCCAAACAGAAAGCCGACATGCTCGATGCCGCCCACAAGCTGCACAACCACGGTTACACCATATACGCCACCGGCGGAACATTCCAGTTCCTCAACGACAACGGAATTCCTGCCATACGTGTATACTGGCCGTCACAGCCCGACATGCAGCCCCAGGCCCTTGACCTGCTCCATAACCACGAAATCGACATGGTTGTGAACATACCCAAAAACCTGAGCACCGCCGAGCTGACCAACGGATACAAAATCCGCCGCGCTGCCATCGACCTCAACATCCCTCTGCTGACCAATGCCCGTCTGGCATCGGCATTCATCAGGGCATTCACCTCGATGAGCATCGACGAAATCGAAATCCGCAGCTGGGACGAATATTGATTACATACTTATTACCGGCGGGCCCCGGCTTCCGGAGCCCGCCTTATCATTTTCCACAAAAAATATCATTTCCCACAAAAATAACATCCCATGAAAGCGACAAGATTGCGACTCTCAGCCCTTGCATCGATTCTGCTGATAAGCAGCGGTGCCTTTGCCGCGAAACACGAATTTCGCACTGTCGACGGCGACCCCCTCGACACCAAGATGTATACTCTGTCGAACGGACTGAAAATATTCATGTCCGTAAACAAAGACGAACCACGCATCCAGACCTATATCGCCGTACGTGTCGGAGGCAAGAACGACCCGGCCGAAACCACAGGTCTCGCCCACTATTTCGAGCATCTCATGTTCAAAGGAACCGAACAGTTCGGAACCGCCGACTACATTGCCGAAAAACCGATGCTCGACAAAATCGAACAGCTCTTCGAAACATACCGTCACACCACCGACTCCACCGCGCGGGCTGCGATATACCACCAGATCGACTCTATCAGCTATCAGGCATCGTTACTGTCAATCCCCAACGAATACGACAAACTCATGTCGGCCATCGGCGCCAACGGCACCAACGCCTACACCAGCTACGATGTTACATGCTATGTGGAAAACATACCTTCAAACCAGATTGAAAACTGGGCACGCATCCAGGCCGACCGGTTCGAACACCCGGTAATACGCGGCTTCCACACCGAGCTTGAAACCATTTATGAAGAAAAGAACATGTCGCTGACAAACGACAGCCGCAAGATGTCGGAACGCATGCTCGCCACACTCTTCCCAAGCCATCCATACGGCACCCAGACCGTGCTCGGCACCCAGGAGAACCTTAAGAACCCCTCGATTACCAATGTGAAGAACTATCACAAACAATGGTACGTTCCGAACAACATGGCTATTTGTGTAAGCGGCGATTTCGACCCCGACAACATGGTCGATATTATCGAAAAGTACTTCGGGCACCTCAAACCCAACCCGAACCTGCCGGTGCTCCAAATAAACGAAGAAAAACCAATCACAAGCCCCATTGATGTGGAAGTTCTCGGCAAAGAAGCCGAAAGGATATATCTGGCCTGGCGTATACCTGCCGCCGCGCACAACGACACCGAAGTGCTGCAGATTATCTCCGAAGTTCTTAACAACGGCAAAACAGGTCTGCTTGACGTGGACGTGAACCTGCCGCAACGCACCCTCGGCACCGGAGCCGGCATGTATGGCATGGCCGACCAAGGCGCATTCCTGATGATCGGACAGCCGAAAGGCGGACAGACACTCGATGATGTGCGGACCATTCTGCTTGAAGAAATGGCAAAACTCCGCAACGGCGATTTCTCCGACGATCTTCTGCCGGCTATTATCAACAATATAAAACTCGACCTCCAGAAGTCGTTCGAAAACAACACATCGCGTGCCGATTACTATGTGGAAGCTTTTGTAAACGGTCAGGAATGGGCCGATGTAGTGGAGCAGCTCAGCCGTCTCGACAAAATCACCAAAAACGATGTGGTGCGAATAGCCAACAAATACTTCGGCGACCAGAACTATGCCGCATTGTACAAACGACAGGGCGATGACCCCAACGAACTCAAACTCTCCAAACCGCAGATCACTCCCATTGCCATGAACCGCGATGCATCGAGTGCGTTCCTGCAGGATATAAAAAACTCCGAAGTCGAAGCAATCGAGCCTGTGTTCCCGGACTACGACAAAGACCTGACCCGCCTCAAAGCCAAGAACGGCATCGAGCTTCTCTATACCCCAAATACCACCAACGATATTTTCCAGCTGACCTACGTTTACGATTTCGGCTCATGCAACGATCCCTTACTCGTACCCGCCGCCGCATACCTTCCCTATGTAGGCACCGGCAGCAAGAGCGCCCAGCAGGTAAAAGACGAGTTCTACAAGCTTGCATGCTCTTATCAACTGATAGTAAACGAGAACCGCAGCTACGTGGTGCTGAGCGGACTTAGCGGGAATATGCCGGCCGCAATGCAGCTGATGGAGGAACTGCTGCACGACACAGCCATCGACACAGCCGCATACAACGCCATGGTGGCACGTATGGCCCAGGCGGAAACCAACGCAAAAACTAATCAGGGCTCGAACTTCTCGGCGCTTACGAAATACATGATTTACGGCGAGAACAATCCACAGACCGCCGCATATAACTCCGCCAGACTCGCCTCTGTAAAACCGGCCGAACTTACCGCCGCAATCGCCCGGCTCAACGATTATCAGCACCGCGCCATCTACTACGGCAAACTCGATGGCAAAGAAGTTGTCGACAACATCAACCGCCTGCACCGCACCCCCGCCAGCCTCAAGGCCGTGGAACGCATCGACCGCTTCAAGGAACAGAAGCCGGAGGAAACAATAGTGTTTGTCGCACCCTACCCCGCCAAACAGCTGTATATGCGCATGTACTCGAACCAAGGCGAACAGTACGGTCAGCTCAACGAGCCACTGCTCAGACTCTACGACGAATATTTCGGCGGCGGCATGAACGCCATCGTGTTCCAGGAAATGCGCGAGAGCCGGTCGCTGGCCTACAGCGCCTGGGCCGGATTCCAGGAACCGCCGTACAAGCACCGTCCCTACTTCTTCTCCTCCTACATCGCCACCCAGAACGACAAGATGAACGATGCCATCGCGGCCTTCAGCGACATAATCGAAAACATGCCACAAAGCGAAGCGGCATTCAATCTGGCCAAACAGGCTCTTGATGCCCGTCTGCGCACCGAACGCACAATCAAGGACAATATAGCATGGAGCTACATCAACGCCCTTGACCTCGGCAACGACCACGACACCTCACGCGACCTCTTCGAGGCCCTGCCCTCGATGACCCTCGACAGTGTGACCGACTTCCAGAAAAAACACGTGGCCGGACGCACATATTACTACTGCATCCTGGGCGATACCGACGACATCGACCTCGAAGCCCTCTCCCGCCTCGGACGCGTGGTGATGCTCACCCCCGAACAGATTTTCGGATACTGATTCCGGCAATACACCGGGTCTGCCGTTACTTCACGCCCTTCTGCCACCCGTGGCAGAAGGGCGTGTCAGTTCCAAACCGTTGAAAAAGATTAAAATAGCATCAATGCAACCTTTTTGGCACAGGATTTGTTTTATTAGCGAACAGATAAGAAAACTTACGATAACAAAAAATATAAACAACATAAAACCTACACAATCATGGGAAAAATAATTGGTATAGACTTAGGCACAACCAACAGCTGTGTCGCAGTTCTCGAAGGTAACGATCCCGTTGTAATTCCTAATAGCGAAGGCCGCAACACCACTCCGTCGGTAGTGGCATTCGTAGATGGCGGCGAACGTAAGGTCGGTGACCCCGCCAAACGTCAGGCCATCACCAATCCAAAACGCACAATCTACTCGATCAAACGTTTCATGGGCGAAACCTACGATCAGGTACAGAACGAAATCGAACGCGTACCCTACAAGGTAGTGCGCGGCGACAACAATACTCCCCGTATCGACATAGACGGACGCGAATACACCCCGCAGGAAATCTCGGCCATGATTCTTCAGAAAATGAAGAAAACCGCCGAAGACTATCTTGGACAGAGCGTGACAGAAGCCGTCATCACCGTGCCGGCATACTTCAACGACTCGCAGCGTCAGGCAACCAAGGAAGCCGGCGAAATAGCCGGTCTTACTGTAAAACGTATTGTCAACGAACCTACTGCGGCAGCGCTCGCATACGGTCTTGACAAAATCAACAAAGACCAGAAAATAGCTGTATTCGACCTCGGTGGCGGTACATTCGATATCTCTATCCTCGAACTCGGCGACGGTGTGTTTGAAGTGAAGTCGACCAACGGCGACACCCACCTCGGCGGTGATGACTTCGACCATGTTATCATCGACTGGCTCGCCGATGAATTCCAGCGCGAAGAAGGCGTGGACCTCCGTCAGGACCCAATGGCCCTCCAGCGTCTGAAAGAAGCGGCCGAAAAAGCCAAAATCGAGTTGTCGAGCACAACATCCACCGAAATCAACCTGCCGTACATAATGCCGGTGAACGGTATTCCAAAGCACCTTGTAAAAACTCTTACCCGTGCCAAATTCGAACAGCTGGCCGACAGACTCATCAACGCTACCCTCAAGCCCTGTGAAGACGCACTCCGCGACGCAGGTCTGAAGGCTTCGGACATCGACGAAGTTATTCTCGTAGGTGGTTCTACCCGTATCCCCGCCATCCAGCAGGTAGTGGAAAAATTCTTCGGCAAGGCTCCGTCGAAGGGCGTGAACCCCGACGAAGTGGTAGCCGTAGGCGCTGCCATCCAGGGCGGTGTGCTCTCGGGCGATGTGAAAGACGTGCTTCTGCTCGACGTAGTGCCTCTGTCGGTAGGTATCGAAACCCTCGGCGGTGTCATGACCAAGCTCATCGAAGCCAACACCACCATTCCTACCCGCAAGAGCGAGACATTCTCGACCGCTGCCGATAACCAGCCTTCGGTTGAAATCAACGTTCTTCAGGGCGAACGCCCCATGGCAAAAGACGACAAACTGCTCGGCAAGTTCCACCTCGACGGCATTGCTCCCGCACCCCGTGGCATACCTCAGATTGAAGTTACATTCGAAATCGATGCCAACGGTATCCTGAACGTTTCGGCCAAAGACAAGGCCACCGGCAAGGAACAGAGCATACGAATCGAAGCATCGAGCGGTCTGACCGATGCCGAAATCAAACGTATGAAGGACGAAGCCGCAGCAAACGCTGCAGCCGATGCCAAGGAAAAAGAACGCATCGACAAGCTCAATCAGGCCGATGCAATCATTTTCCAGACCGAAAAGCAGCTCAGCGAACTTGGCGACAAGATTCCCGCCGACAAGAAGAGCGCCATCGAAAATGCAGTGGCCCGACTGAAAGAAGCCCACAAGGCTCAGGACATCGCAGGTATCGATGCTGCCATAAAAGACATCGAAACAACCTTCGGTGCCGCACAACAGGATATCCTCAACGCCCAGCAGCAGGCTCAGAACCCCGGCGCAGGCCAGGCCAATCCGGGTGCAGGCGCTACCGGCAACAACGGCGACGACCATGTTACCGATGTTGATTTCGAGGAAGTGAAATAAACTCCTACACATCTCCTTTATAACCAAAATTCAGAAAAAGGCTCTGCGGAATGTTTTCCGCAGGGCCTTTTTCATAGGATTCATGAAAAAATATACTTAACTTAAAATGAGAGATAATTACCACGATTGGCACCCTGTTTTTGATGTAATAATCAATTGTGCACAATAACATACAATTTCATTGCGTCGCTCTCCAAATTTTCCACTATCTTTGCATCTAAATCACATTCTTGAATAATGGAAGATTTAAACCGACTAAAGATTGTTCTGGTCGAACAGAAGAAGACAAGCAAATGGCTGGCAGAGGAGCTTGGTAAAAACCCTTCTACGGTTTCCAAGTGGTGTACCAATGTCAGCCAACCCGATTTGCAAACGCTTCATAAGATAGCCGAGCTATTAGATATCGATGTTAAGTACTTGATTAAAAGCAGCAATTAACAGTGGCACAGATTTACGATAATATAGAGACCAAATTCAAACAAGGTCTTCACGACATTGTCGCCAATGCCGGTGTCAAGCGTGTTGACTTTTGTGTGGGATACTTCAATCTTCGAGGTTGGAATCATATTCAGGATGAGGTAGATGAGATTCCGGGCGATTATGTATATGAACAAGACGCAAATGGCAATGACATTAAGAAGTTTAGGATTTGTCGTCTGCTTATCGGTATGCACAAACCGGATGAAGAATTGATAAGAGTCCTGTACTCGACCAAGTCGACTTTGGCCGACAATGATTATGTTCAAAGAAGTTTGAGGCGTATTGCCGAGAATTTTCGGCAGCAGCTTCTGCTTGGCGTTCCC
The DNA here is from genome assembly GCA_029056365.1 of Muribaculaceae bacterium. Taxonomy (GTDB): domain Bacteria; phylum Bacteroidota; class Bacteroidia; order Bacteroidales; family Muribaculaceae; genus CAG-873. The sequence continues at coordinate 9,122 of JAIDBM010000240.1, forward strand.
ACGGCCAAAGATGAAGAGACACTTCGCCGCCTGTTCCGGCAAATGAAGGAGGGCAAAGTCGTTGTGAAACTATATCTCAAACATCAACTTCACGCCAAGCTGTACATTGCCCATATGCCTGAGTGCTATAATAAACAGGTCGTTATTATGGGAAGTAGCAATCTCACTTATTCCGGTTTGATGGGTAACGGTGAATTGAACGCTGATTTTACTGACAGTGACCATGTCAAAAAAATGGCCAATTGGTTTGATGACAGATGGAACGACCGCCAGTGCATTGATATCACTCAACTACTCATTGAGATAATAGATGAAAGTTGGGCCGGTGATAGGAACATACCACCATATTATATTTACCTGAAGGCGGCCTACCATCTTAGTCAGGATGCGAGAAATGGTATACGCGAGTTTACACTTGCCCCGGAGTTTCAGCATGAGCTATTTGAATTCCAGCAGAATGCGGTAAAGATTGCAGCGAAGAATCTTAACAACGACAAGCGTAATGGCGCAATGATTGGTGATGTAGTTGGTTTGGGCAAGACTATGACAGCTTGCGCTATCGCTAAAATATTCGAAGACACCTTTAGTGCTACGACACTAATTATTTGTCCTGCCAACCTCCAGGACATGTGGCATAAATACATCAATAAATACAATCTGAAGGCCATCGTCCACTCGATGTCCAAACCCATTGATGTTGATAGAATTCGTTTTTGCAAGCTAATAATTATTGACGAGAGCCACAATCTTCGAAACTCTTCAGGCAAACGCTACCAGAATATACGTTCACTGATCGAGAGACAGGATTGCAGAGTGCTTCTTCTCACTGCTACACCATATAATAAGGATTTCTCTGACTTGTCGAGTCAGTTGCGATTGTTTATTGACGATAATCAAGACCTCGGCATTCGTCCGGAAAACTACATCCAGAGCATTGGCGGCGAATATCAATTTGCTTATAAACATGGCGATATTGACATACGCTCAATAAGAGCCTTTGACCAGAGCGACAACCCTGATGACTGGAATGAGCTCATGAAATTGTTCCTTGTTCGGCGCACGAGGTCATTTATTAAACAGAATTATGCGCTTGAGGATCCGGAAAACGGCAGGAAATACCTTCTCTTCCCTGACGGCAGGAAATCATATTTCCCCGATCGCCTGCCGAAAGCCATAAAATTTGAGTCCGAACCCGGTGATCAATACAGTAGGCTTTATTCCCCGGAGATGCTTGCTCTGATGGAGGAGCTAAAACTGCCCAGATATGGCTTGTTCAACTATTTTGATGAGAAAAAGGCTGATGGAATAGAGCGTCACGAGAAACTTTTGATTGAGAATCTTTCAAAGGCCGGAGAGCGTATGATGGGCTTTGCCAAATCCACCTTCTTCAAACGAATTGATTCAAGTGGCTACGCTTTTCTTCTGACTCTCTGCCGTCACATTCTGAGGAATGCCGTCTACTACTATGCCATTGAGAACGGTCTGGATTTGCCTATCGGAGATACTAATACCGTCTATGACGCATTCTCTGATGAGGACGAAGATCTGGGCGATTCGAGCAGCAGCATCAAGCTCGCATTCGAGAAAGAAGGGTTGCTCCACATTAGCACCGATTGGAATGATTATCTCGCTCAGGCTGAATCCTATTATAAGTTGCTCCAAGAAAAGAATAACTGTAGCTGGATAAATTCCAAGTATTTCAAGCGCACTCTGAAACAGAGACTCAAATCAGATAGTGCCATTCTGATTGATATGGTTAATCTTTGTGGCCCTTGGAATCCGGCGACCGATCAGAAGCTTAACGAGCTACAGAAACTTGTCGATGTCACACACGCCGGAGAAAAAGTGCTTGTGTTCACACAGTTCGCTGACACTGCCAATTATCTTGCCGACTCTCTGAAGAAGCGAGGCGTTGGGCATGTGGATGTAGCCACCGGTGGTTGCAAGGATCAGACCTTCATTGTGGAACACTTCTCCCCGGTCAGCAATGAAGTGGATTATCCTCTTGACGAGCAGACACGTGTTCTGGTGGCTACCGATGTGCTTTCCGAAGGTCAGAATCTTCAGGACAGCCATATCATAGTCAACTTCGACCTGCCATGGGCTATCATACGACTGATTCAGAGAGCCGGTCGTGTCGACCGTATAGGCCAGAAATCCAACGAGATTTTCTGCTATTCATTCTTCCCTGCCGATGGTGTAGAGAGTATCATTAATCTCCGTGGCCGACTGAACGACCGTATTAACGAGAATGCTCAGGTTGTAGGCAGCGATGAGATATTCTTCGAGGGCAACGAACAGAATCTCAGGGATATGTTCAACGAGAAGAGTGGCATACTCGATGATGATGACGACAATGATGTTGACCTTTCTTCTCAGGCATATCAGATATGGCAGAATGCCATAGACGCCAATCCCCGTCTGGCGAAAATCATTCCGGCACTGGCCGATGTCGTATACTCGACCAAGCCGGTAGGCGATGGCTCCAAATCGGGTGTTATCACTTATGCCAAGACATATAATGACTTTGACGTTCTTACCTGGATTGACGAGAACGGATTAGTAATCTCGCAATCCCAGAAACGTATACTCCAGGCAATGGCCTGCGCCCCGGATACGCCTTGCGAGACTCCGCTCCCCAATCACCACGAGCTTGTGGCAAAGGCTGTGGAGAGTATCGCTCAGGAGAACCGTTCGATGGGTGGAATTCTCGGCAATCGATTCTCCACAAGATCGCGTATCCACAATCTCCTTGTCGACTATCTACAGAATAATTCCGAGAACACTCTGTTTTTCAGCGATGAGCAGCGCGACGCTTTGAAGTTAGCCATCGATGACATATTCCGTTATCCATTCCTGTCATCCACCAAACTTGCGTTAGGCAGAATGCTTAGTGCCCGCAAGACACAGGAGGAGATTGTTGAATATGTTCTCGAGCTTCGCCGTGTCGGCGACCTTTGCAACATTCCCCGAGAGGAACTTGATGAAAATCGAGCCCCCTCCATCATTTGCTCTCTTGGTCTTAAATCAGAACAGTAATGAAAAGACAAGTTTTTAACCAACATATCGAGAACGCATCGTTCGATCGGCTCTTTATATCAGAAATGGGATGGGACAACCCCGTCTCACCCACAAAGTTGCCACCTGTCGAGATTGACGGCATTGTCTATCAATCGAAAGTCGTGGCGGAGAAAAGCGGATATCGTGTGCTTGTCTGCGAAGTCGACCATGTGCCGACAACATCGATATGCCGACGAATCGATATAAAGACCCGCAATTATGCCAACGATTACCTTCTTGTCTTTGTGGAGCGGGATGCGTTCCATCACCTTTGGCTCGCCCCGGTGCGCAAGGTCGACAAGCGTGATATTGTCACAATTGAATATACCTCACTCGATCAGGCTGAGTTCTTGTTGCAGAAGGTTGATAAGCTTGCATTCGGCCCGGCTGAACGAACCACAATTGTCGATGTCCGTGAGCGTGTACAGGAAAGTTTTATCGTAAACTCCGAGAAAATTACCAAGGACTTCTACGCCGGATTCAAAAAGGAGCATAAGGCGTTTGTAGAATTCATCGAAGGTATCACCGGCATAGACGATGTCAAGTGCCAACGCGATAAGGAGTGGTTTGCATCCGTGATGCTCAACCGCCTGATGTTCTGCTATTTCATACAGAAGAAAGGGTTCCTTGATGGAAATGTAAATTATCTCGACGACAAACTGGCTTATTTAAAGCGTGAGCAGGGGTCGGGGCATTTCTTCAAGTCGTTCTATGTGGGTTTTCTGCGTCATCTCTTCCATGACGGACTGAATGCTCCGAATCACAACGATGAGTTTGAGCACGCCTATGGCCGCATCCCATATCTTAACGGTGGAATGTTCGACGACCATCAGATCGAACGTGAATACGCGAATCTTGATATCAGCGACGAGGCCTTCGAGCGTCTTTTCAAATTCTTCAACAAATGGGAATGGCATCTCGACACCCGAATCACATCAAATAAAGGTAAAGACATCAACCCCGATGTGCTTGGGTACATCTTCGAGCAATATATCAACGATCGCGCCCAGATGGGTGCGTATTACACCAAAGAGGATATCACGGAGTATATAGGTCGCAACTGCATCCTGCCATACCTGTATGACGAGGTGCGGAATGCATCCAAGGAATCGGCAAAAGATTTCGAGCCTGATGGTTTTATATGGCAGACTTTGCATTACAGTGGCGACAAATATATTTTCGATGCCGTAAAGAAAGGATACAATGACTTCAACGACATACCCTCCAATATCCGGCAAGGGATCATTACTGAAGAAATGCGCCATGAGTATAGTGAGACACCCGTTGGAGATTTGGCTGAAACTCATGTACCTCTTGTAGAGTTGCGCAAGGACTGGAATACCAAGACTCCGGAACGATGGGGCCTGCCCTCAGAAATTTGGCGTGAGACAATAGTCCGTCTTCAGCGGTGTGGGGATATATTGGCAAAAATCAACCGGGGTGAAATCCATTCTATTAACGATTTCATTACCTATAATATCGATATTCGCAGTTTCACTCATGACCTTCTCGCTCAAGCCGACAGCCGATTTATACGCAATTTCTATAATGCCTTGAAAAAGGTGACTATCCTCGATCCCACCTGCGGGTCGGGAGCTTTCCTTTTTGCGGCGCTCAACATCCTCGAACCCTTGTATGAAGTCTGCATCGACCGTATGCAGGAGTTCAACCGTGAGAACAGCAATCTTTTCAAAGAAGAACTTGCTGAAATCACCGACAAATACCGCTCTAATATTCAGTATTTCATCTACAAGTCCATCATCCTGCGCAACCTCTATGGAGTGGACATCATGGTCGAGGCTACTGAAATAGCCAAACTACGCCTGTTTCTTAAGATGGTGGCGGTGGTCGAGGTCGATAGCAGAGCTGATAATATGGGACTTGACCCGCTGCCTGACATCGATTTCAACATCCGATGCGGAAATACACTTGTCGGTTACGCCAACGAAGCCGAACTCAATCGCGATCTTGACACTGCTACCGACATACTTCAGATTCTTGCCAATCAAGAATTCAAGGAGAAGATTGAGGAGGAGATGCAGAAGGTTGCCGCGACATACTCCATCTTTAAAAGCCTACAGTTGCGCCAAGATGAAGATATGGCTGCGTTCAAGGCTGCCAAGGCTGATCTCCGTTCTCGTCTGGAGAAACTTAACGATGTTCTCAATCGCAGGCTCTTTATGGCGACTCAGACTGACAGCAGGAACAAAGAGACAGCTGAACAGGAGGATATTTTTCAGTCCGCAGTATACGCCAAATGGTTAAAATCACATCAACCCTTCCATTGGCTCGCAGAGTTCTACCAGATCATACAAGGCAACGGCGGTTTCGATGTCATAATCGGGAACCCACCTTATGTAACATTCACAGATAAATCATTAAGCTATCGCGTCGAACGGTATTTAACATATTCGACTAAAAACTTATTTGCTCTTTGTGCAGAACGCTTCATTCAAATTATAAGTAACCGAAGTTCAGTTGGTTACATTATCCCTCTCAGTGGAATGTCCATTGATGGGTTTGAGCCACTGCAAAAAATAATGTATAAAAGTAATTGCTCATGGAATAGTTTCTATTCCGGTGATCGAAATCCTTCGGAATTGTTTACAGGTGTAAAGATTCGTGCAGGTATTTACATATCGCGCCATGGTCAATCCTCAATCCAAAAGTATGTATGTCGGTATATAAAATTTCAAGCTTCGGAAAGGGAAATCTTATTCTCTAAAATACGATATGTAGAATACAACAAAGAAGTTTCAGCACCCAAGATTCCCTCAGAACTTGGCGTTTCTATTATCGACAAAATCAACAATCTTCCCGACAAACTTAATAATAAGTTTGGGACAGAGGTATTTGTCTATTATCATGCAGCTCCTATCCACTGGGGAAAATGTCTTTCTGATCTTTCAAAGTTAAAAGAAAGGAATTTGAATATCGCTGATTCATATAAACAGTTATCTCTTAATGCAAATTATCGAGATTTTACCTTCGTACTTCTTAATTCTACTCTTTTCTTTTACTATTGGATTGTTTATTCCGATTGTTACAATCTAACAAAGAAATATTTCAATATTCATATTCCAGATATCGACAAAGTCTTATACAAGCATCTTGCCGAGACGTTTAATAATGAGCTATTTGCAAAAATGCAAGTAGCTGAATATACATATAAGAATAGAGGAGCGGTAAGATTTGCTCAATTTTTCCCAAAACAATCGAAACAAGTTGTTGATGAAATTGACACCGTATTGGCAAAACACTATGGTTTCACCGACGAGGAGCTTGACTTCATCATAAACTACGATATCAAATATCGCATGGGCGACGAACTTAACTCAGACAACTAAGTTATGGAATTTCAGGAAAACCAGACTCTCGACCTAAAGTCGATACGAAAAATTGAAACAGACAAAGGTATCAAAGATTTGGCTGTTTGTTGCGTCTCTTTTGCAAACTCGAGGGGCGGGAAACTCTATATCGGCTTTGAAGATAAAACTCACAAACCACTTCCTAATCAAAGTATCTCCCAGGAAAAACATAATGAGGCAATAAAACAATTGAGAAGTAATTGCTATAATGTCGCGCTGGAGTCATCAGAAATTCTCGAGACTGCTGATGGAGAGCAATACTTTATCATTAATGTGTCTCCCTCTGTAAAATCCTTTGCTTCAACAGCAGATGGCAGATATTACATTCGCGTTGGCGACCAGAATGTGCCTATGCGAAGTGAAGATTTCCAACGTGTTGCTTACGAAAAGGAAGCATACCTTTGGGAGTCGGTAAAAACCAGATATACAATTGCCGATATTCCTGAAGGACGCATTCATATTTTGTGCGAGGCGATTCGTTCTTCAAAAAGAGTGAGGGAACACATCAGGCAGATGAATGACCTTGAGATTTTAGAAAATTACATGCTTGCCGATGAGGGAAAGTTGACTAATCTGGGTGTGTTGTGGCTTGGAGATGCTCGCCAGCGCAACAGGCTAACATATCCCATAACGGTGCAATATATAGTCTATGATACTCAGGAACAAAAAGTTAGAAAAGTCGATTGGCATGACAATACATTGAATCCCCAGCAGCTTCTTCTTGAAATCGAGGAAAAGGCGACTGAACTTAAATATTCATTTGATGTTCAAATAGGCTTGTTTAGGAAACCGATACGGCAATATAACGATAAGGTAATCCGTGAGCTTCTGATAAATGCTTTTGCTCACAAAAGCTATACTATCTCCGGGGATATCATTATTGCCGTATATCCCGATAGACTCGAAATATCTAATCCGGGTAGTTTCCCTTTGGGAGTGACAAAAGATAATATATTGCATCAGCGGATTCGTAGAAACCCCCATTTGATAAGATTGCTTAGTGACCTTTACCTGATGGAGGGTGAAGGTTCGGGTTATGACCTGATATACGAACTTAATGCAATGGATGCCAAGCGAATGCCTATTCCGGAATCAGACTTTAACAATGTAACCGTCACCCAATATTCCGCCATCTTGAATCAATCGCTGTTGCCGCTTTTCGACTTTGTAAATCGGAATTATCCAGTTCTGACACAGAAAAACCTTATTGCATTTGGATTAATAGCTATTAATGAAAAGATATCATCGACAGATTTATCTAAAATGCTTCAATTAACAGAGAATAGCCGTCTTAGAAGTTATGTAGATACTCTTGTCAATCTTGGTATAGTCTCTACACGAGGCGTGAAGAAAGGTACACAATATGTGGTAAATCCAAAATTAATAAATAGTGCACGCCTTAACGTCCTCACTACACTTAAAACTATTGAGCCACATCGTCTTAATGCTCTGATAGAGGAAGACTTGAGGCTGCACCCCAATAGTATGATTAGCGAAATAGCAACTCGGCTACCAGACGTGGAACG
>JAIDBM010000241.1 GCA_029056365.1 Muribaculaceae bacterium
TGTCGTTGCTTATCTGTATGAAGGGGCCGGTGGCGAGTGCGGGGTTGATTTTCAGTTTTTCCAGAGTCAGCGGCACGACAGTTCCGAGTATGGTGGCGAACATGACCACAACGAAAAGCGAACATGCCACCGACATGGTTACAGCAAGTTCTCCGGGCATGGCAAGTAAGTTGTATGTCAGCACTACTCCCGATATGATCGATGCGTTCAGCAGGCCTATCAGCACTTCCTTGCCGAGCTGGTGTGAGAATTCCCTTACGTTGAGCGAGCCGTTTGCAAGGCCTTGTACGACAATGGCCGAGGCCTGTACACCCACGTTTCCGCCGGTGCCTCCTATAATCGGGATGAAAAGGGCGAGTGCGGTCACGGCCTGTATCTGGTCTTCGAAAGTGGCGAGGATTATTGATGCCAGTATGCCCGAGGCTATGCCTATGAGCAGCCATGGAATACGGGCTTTTGTCTGCGCGAGAATGGAGTCGTCGGCATCGATGTCGCCCGACAGACCGCTGGCCAGCTGATAGTCGCGTTCCGAGGCCTCTCGCACCTGGTCCATCACGTCGTCGACGGTTATGCGCCCCAGAAGGCGTCCGATGGAGTCGACTACCGGCATGGCCACAAGGTCGTATTTCTCAAAGTCGAGAGCAACCTCGTCGATTGGTGTGTCGGCTTTCACGCTTGCCGGATCTTCTTCCATCACGTGTTTGATTTTGGAAACCGACGGATGTGTGATCATTTTTTTGAGCGGGAACACACCTTTCAGCTTGTAATCGTTGTCGACCACATATACATAGTATATTTCGTCCATTTCCTCGGCCTGCTGCCGCATTTCCTTTATGCACTGCGGCATCGACCAGTTTTCGTTCACCACAATCATTTCGGTGCCCATAAGGCCGCCGGCGGTGTCCTCGTCGTATTTCAGCAGGTCGATGATGTCACCGGCCTGTTCCACATCATCGATGTGCGAAAGGATTTCATCGCGGTCTTCTTCATCGAGCTGTTGTATGAGGTCGACGGCATCGTCGGTGTCAAGGTGGTCGATCTGCTTGGCTATTTCCTCGGCGGGCATTGCGCTGAGCAGCTTCAGACGGTCGTCCTCGTCAAGCTCCATCAGCACATCGGCGGCGGTCTCCTCGTCGAGCAGTTTGAACAGATATTCCGCTTCTTCGAGATCAAGACTCTGATAAAGTTCGGCCACATCGGCCGGGTGCATGTCGGCGAGTTCTGCGGCAGCGGCTTTCGAGTCGTTGCGCTCGATAATCTCTTTGATATGATCGATATATTCGGGCGTGATCTCTTTCATTGCGTGTGGTTAATGGTTTATTGAAGGGTTGTCTGTCAGAGGGCTGCGACCATGTTTGTCAGCTCGATGAACTGCTGTACCGAAAGTTGTTCTGGTCTCATTGCAGGCAGCGGGGAGTCGGAGGGCAGTTGTTTTCCAGGCGGGAGCAGACCTTTGAGCGAATTGCGTATGGTTTTCCGTCGTTGGCCGAATGCGGTTTTTACCACGGTTTTGAACAAGGCGTTGTCGCAGCCGAGGTCGGTTACGGAATTCCGTGTCATGCGAATGACGCCGGATTTCACTTTTGGCGGCGGATTGAATACATGCTCGCTTACAGTGAACAGGTACTCCACATCGTACCATGCCTGCAGGAGCACGCTCAGAATGCCACGTGTTCTGGAGCCCGGGGCGGCAGCCAGCCGTTCGGCGACTTCGCGCTGCAGCATTCCCGAACACAAAGGTATGCTGTCTTTGTAGTCGAGTATTCTGAAGAAAATCTGGCTGGATATGTTGTAGGGATAGTTGCCGATAACGCAGAACGGTTTGCCGCAGAACAGCGTCGAGAGGTTGAACTTGAGGAAGTCGCCTTCCACGATGTGTCCGGCGAGTGCCGGAAAATTCGCTTTGAGATATTGAACGCTCTCTGTGTCGATTTCCACTACTGTTACATTTCCGGGATGAGCCTCAAGCAGAAACTGTGTCAGCACGCCCATGCCCGGTCCGATTTCGAGTACGGGCAGGTCGGTACCGGCCACAGTATCGGCGATACGGCGAGCTACCGACAGGTCGGTCAGGAAATGTTGGCCCAGGGCCTTTTTGGGTTTTACGGCAGGCATCAGTTTTTGTCGCGCATGAAAATCTGTATTGGCGAACCAGAGAAGTCCCAGTGCTCGCGTATTTTGTTCTCAAGGTATCTGCGATATGGTTCCTTGACCCATTGAGGCAGGTTGCAGAAGAATATGAATGTAGGCACCGGGGCGCCTTTGAGCATAGTCACGTACTTGATTTTCACGAATTTGCCCTTGTTGCTTGGCGGCGGATATGCTTCGATTACTTCTCGCATCACAGTGTTGAGCTGAGAGGTCGGAACCGTACGGCGGCGGTTGTCGTACACCTGCACTGCAGTTTCAAGCACCTTGAATATACGTTGTTTTGTAAGGGCGCTGGCGAATATTATCGGGAAGTCGTCGAACGGGGCGAATCGTTCGCGTATGGCCCGTTCCATGGTGTTGATGGCTGCCTGCGATTTGTCTGTCACGAGGTCCCATTTGTTCACCACCACCACCAGACCTTTTTTGTTTCGCTGGATGAGCGAGAATATGGCTACGTCCTGGGCTTCGATGCCTCTTGTGGCATCGATCATGAGTATGCACACATCGCTGGCCTCGATAGCCCTTATCGAGCGTATTACCGAGTAATATTCGATGTCTTCGTTAACTTTGTTTTTTTTGCGTATGCCGGCTGTGTCGACTATGTAGAAGTCGAAGCCGAATTTGTTGTATCGGGTATATATCGAGTCGCGGGTGGTTCCGGCAATGTCGGTCACGATGTGCCTGTCCTCGCCGATAAATGCGTTGATGAGCGATGATTTGCCGGCGTTGGGGCGTCCGACTATGGTGAATTTCGGAATGTCGTCGAGGTTTTCCGATTCATCGGTGTCGGTTTCAGGCAGTTTCTTTACCACTTCGTCGAGAAGGTCGCCGGTTCCGTAGCCGTTGATGGCCGAAACCGGATATGGGTCGCCGAGTCCGAGTGAATAAAATTCCGGAACATTGTAGACCCATTCGTTCGAGTCTACTTTGTTGGCTATCAGCAGCACCGGTTTGCGTGATTTGCGAAGAATTTCCGCCACATGGTCGTCGAGGTCGGTTACTCCGCCCATTGAATCCACTACGAACAGAATTTCATCGGCCTGCTCAATGGCCAGTTCGACCTGTTTGTTGATTTCCGCCTCGAACACATCATCGGAGTTCACTACCCAGCCGCCGGTATCGACGATTGAGAATTCCTTGCCGTTCCAGTCCACTTTGCCGTACTGGCGGTCGCGTGTGGTGCCGGCGGTGGGGTCAACGATTGCTGTCCGCGTCTGAGTGAGGCGGTTGAACAGGGTGGACTTACCCACATTGGGGCGTCCGACGATAGCTACGAGTTGCGACATAATATATTTGTTGAACGTGTATTATTCTGCAAAGGTACGAAATTTTTTTATTCCACGTAGCCGAACTGCCGCAGTTTGTTCTCGCGATTGCGCCAGTTGGGTTCCACTTTTACAAACAGTTCGAGGAAAACCCTTTTGCCGAAGAATGTCTCGATGTCTTTGCGGGCTTCGGTACCTACGCGTTTGAGCATGCTTCCGCCTTTGCCTATGAGGATGCCTTTCTGAGAGTCGCGTTCCACATATATCACGGCCATGATGTGGATGGCGTTGTCTTTTTCTTCGAATTTCTCCACTATTACTTCTGCTGAGTAGGGTACTTCTTTGTCGTAGTTCAGCAGAATTTTTTCGCGAATTATTTCGGTTACGAAGAAGCGGGCCGGTTTGTCGGTGAGTGCGTCTGTTCCGAAATATGGCTGTCCTTCAGGCAGAAGCTCGACAATTCGGTTCATGATGTTGGAAACGTTGAAGTGCTCTTTGGCCGAGGTGGGAAATACTTCGGCGGCCGGCAGCAGTTCTTTCCAGCGGTTCATTATCGAATCGAGGTCATCGTTGCCTTTGAGTAGGTCTATTTTATTGATTACGAGTAATACCGGTATTTTCTCTTTGGCTACTTTGGCTATGAAGTCGGCGTTTTTCGAAGGGTCTTCCACCACATCGGTCACGTACAGCAATACATCGGCATCGGTGAGTGCGCCTTCGCTGAAGTTGAGCATCGCTTCCTGCATCTTGTAGTTGGGTTTCAGTACACCCGGAGTGTCGGAGAACACTATCTGGTATTGCGGGGCGTTGACTATGCCCATTATGCGATGGCGTGTGGTCTGGGCCTTGGAGGTGATTATGCTGATACGTTCGCCTACAAGGTCGTTCATCAGAGTGGATTTTCCTACATTCGGATTTCCTACGATGTTTACGAATCCTGATTTGAAGCCTTCCGGCAGTTTGTTGGTTTCCATCATCGAGCTGATATTTTAATTCGATTGATATTGTTGTTTCCTGATGCAGAGCCGCCCTTGTGTAGACATTTATTGCCGGACCGACTCTTGGTATATAACAAAAATAGCATCCGTATAGATGCTATTTTTTGTAGGACCGGTTCGATAATTTGTGTTAACGCCGGTTGGATTGTAGTGCTGTCTGGCTGATCAGATGTCCCAGACGATGTACATCGCACCCCAGGTGAAGCCTGCGCCGAATGCTGTTAGGATGAGCTTGTCGCCTTTTTTCAAGCGGGTTTTGTATTCATCGAGACACAATGGAATCGATGCGGCCGAAGTGTTGCCGTAGTGTTCGATGTTTACAAGAACCTTGTCCATCGGGAATTTGGCGCGTTGTGCCACAGCCTCGATTATGCGGAGGTTTGCCTGATGCGGTATGAGATATGCTACATCATCGGCGGTGAGGTTGTTGCGGCTCATTACGTCGAGAGAGCTTGTGAGCATGTCGGTTACGGCGTTTTTGTACACGTTTCGACCGTCCTGGAACAGATAGTGGTGTCCGGCATCGATAGTTTCGTGTGTGGCCGGTTCGGCCGATCCGCCTCCGGGCATCAGAAGATGTTCAAGTCCGTTTCCGTCGGTGTGGAATACGCCGTCGATTATGCCTACGCCTTGTTCTTCGGTGGGTTCGACCAGAACACAACCGGCACCATCGCCGAACAGCGGGCAGGTGGCGCGGTCGGTGTAATTGACCATGGACGACATTTTTTCAGCCGCCACTACAATTACTTTCTTGTACATGCCCGAGCGGATGTATGCCGCCGCATCCTGGAGAGCTACTATGAAACCTGCGCAGGCTGCCTGTATGTCATAGGCATAGCAGTTTTTGAGCTTGCATTTGTGGGCTATGATTGATCCGGTGGAGGGGAAGCGGTAGTCGGGGTTTGATGTAGCGCAGATCAGCAGGTCAATGTCGTCGGCGTTTGCGCCTGACGATTCCAGAAGACGCTCCACGGCTTTGGTGCCGAGGAATGACGAGCCTTCGGGAGAGTGAAGTATGCGACGTTCTTTGATTCCTACACGGGTGGTAATCCATTCATCGTTGGTGTCCACCATCTTCGAGAGCATTTCGTTGTCGAGAATGTCGTCGGGAGCGTAGGAAGCGATGCCGGAGATGCGGGCGTTGAGCATATTGTTATAGTGTGAGGTGTTAACGTGTAATCGAATATGTGTGCAGGGTCGCGCAATGTCGCGTCCGCGAATGCCTTTCGAGGCTTTTTCCGGAAGCGGCATTCCGCGTCCCTGCATATTCGATGAAGCCTTGTGGTGTGGCTTCGGTTACAGGATTCTGATTAGAGAGCGGCTTCTTTTACGATAGCCTGCTTGCCGCGGTAGTAGCCACATTCGCCACATACAGTGTGATAGATGTGCCAGGCACCGCAGTTGGGGCAGAGAGCCAGGGTGGGGGCTACTGCTTTGTCGTGTGTGCGGCGTTTTGCGGTACGTGTCTTTGATTGTTTGCGTTTAGGATGTGCCATTTTAGTTTTATTATTTTATTTTGTTTTGTTTTATCTGATAG
>JAIDBM010000242.1 GCA_029056365.1 Muribaculaceae bacterium
AAGCGGGTAAGGGAGGATGTGCTCTTTATTTTAGTTTAAATGAAAGAGCCGTGTGTTACTTCAATGTTTCTGAGCATGTTCGATTGCCATGTCGGAAATACCAATGGCTACGAGCACCCAACAGAAACAGGAACTTTTCAAGGCGATTGAAGCTTCAGCCATCGGCACAGAGAGCGAGGACGACCTCAAAGGTCTTTAAAGTCCTTAAGGCCCTTAAGGTCATTAAAGTCCTTAAAGTCCTTAAGGTCTTTAGGATTGTTGATGGCGTTAGAATCCTCGATTCTTGCGTCGGAGCGCAGACATGCGCTCCGAGAATCCGCCATTGTTGATAAAGTCGCTGGAGAGTTTTTCCAGTTGCCTGAACAGAAGATAGTCTGCCTGATTTATAAGTATTATGGCCATATTGGCTATGGTTTGAGGAGGGCGGGTTTCGATTAATTTCATAAAGTATTCGGCATCATTGTGTTCCCTGCCGAGTCGTCGCATGGTCTCAAATTCCGCACTGCCCTTGGCCCACTGCATGTGTCCTCGTGTTTTAAGATAGTCTTCGTAGTCTTCAAGCAATTCCTTTAGACTGGCCTTGGCCACATTTATGAGTTTGATTTCGGTCTTGGCTGAAGTGGATGCCGCAGCGCAACCTTCCACAATATTCTGCTTGCCGCTTCGTGCGGCCTGTATCATCTGGTCGACTGTACGATCACCACGGGTCAGAAACTTGTTGCAGAAAAAATATGTGATTTGGTAAATCACATCACTTTTCTGATAGCTAAGCAGATTCTTGTAATGGCCAATATTCGGAATCAGTTCATTCATGCGCTCAATGGTTTATTTCATTTTGGAGTTTGTAACCTGATTATACGCTGATAGATGGCACTGGCGCGTAATGAATCACGTTGTTCGGAAAACCCTATTGCCTCATAACATCTTTCAAGAAGGAACAGTTTGGATGCGATTTCATTGATATTATTTTTTATATACTTATCAGATCCAGGATCTTCTTCAAAGGTCTTGTAATATTCCTCAAGTGGAAGAAAGGCAAACTCATAAAATCCGGACAGATAATAGTAAAGTGCAATTCCCTCGTTATTCTTTCCATGTCGTAATTCATCATATAGCTGGCTCAGCTTAGCGGCATCCTGACTTGTGAAAGTAGAGTCACCCTCCAGGACCTGCATGTAAAAGCGTGGAGTTGCCCGTTCTAACAAATAGGAGGAAGGTGTTTGCGACAGGGAACGATGCAATTGTTCCGGATATTGTTGTCGCGCTATATCGAAAACCTCAGCCAGCCGCTCCGGCGTGGGTTTTTCCACATCAAGATATTTATCAGCCACCGTACTGAATTTCAAATTGTTACCTATCGGGCGATATTTCGAATCGCTGCACATGATATAGTACAATTGCAGATAGTCCTCGCCTGTCGCAGCAGGGTTCTTTGACAGAGAAACGAATGCCGACCGGTATTTGTTTTCCGACATGAAGCCGAAGTCGGGAGTCTCCGCTTTTAATGCTTCTAATGCTTTTGATGCACGCATGGCAGAAGCTCTTCCTTTATAGTTTTGCCCGTTGGGAACAGGTTTCCGAGGAACCTGTGGCGCCTTAGGGATCTTTTCCGATGCAGCGCGTTTTGCCTGCTCTATCTTGTTCTTCACGCCGCGATACTGACTTATCTGGGCTGATAAATCACTGGAAAAAATTCCGGTCGCTACCACAATAAGAAAGACTAAATATTTCATCGTATTATATCTGGTTTCTGTTTGATTATTTCAAGCATAAGCCTAAGGCTTCTTCCATTTCCCGCAGGCAGGAGTATTCGCGGATGGAGTGTATACCGTGCCACCTCGTTGTGCCACATGCACGGCAAATTTAATATTTTTTTTTGAAACTTCACTCATATCTCCCTCAAAATTCGATATTTTATGTTTCGGCAATACAATTGGCAATGTCCGATACTTATACCGCATTTGTCATTCCAGAAATATATTGATAACTTTGCATCGACAATTTCAAACTGTTATGAAACAACCTGTAATAGAACACACCGCCGACGGCTCTCCTACCCTGTATCTGAGCGACCTCAACGAGCATTACCACTCCGTGAAAGGCGCTCTGACCGAAAGCATGCATGTATATGTCGATACCGGATGGCGGGCTGCCGCCGCCCTGAACAATAGACTAAAAGTGTTCGAGGTGGGCTTCGGAACCGGTCTGAACGCAGCTCTGACCGCAGACGCTGCCCTTGCCGGCAAAGTATATACCGAATATCACTCGGTGGAACTACATCCCCTGCCGGCCGACCTTACCGCAATGATGGGCTACGACAAACTTGCCCCGTTCTATGATGCTGTAAACCGGGCGCCATGGAACACCAGAGTAAGAATAAACGATTTTTTCTTCCTTACCAAATCAGCCGGCAACTTCCTCACCATGGAACTTCCCGAAAACATCGCCGTGGTGTATTTCGATGCTTTCGCGCCTGAAAAACAGCCCGAAATGTGGAGTCCGGAAGTGTTTAACCGACTCTATGAGGCCATGATTCCAGACGCCATACTCAGCACATACTGCGCCAAGGGAGAAGTGAGACGCCGGATTCAAAGCGCCGGATTCATGGTCGAACGTCTCCCCGGGCCGCCCGGAGGCAAAAGAGAAATCCTGCGGGCCACCAGGAGCCGGCTTCAGGAGCTGGCTCGCGAACAGTAGTCCGGCCGCCGATAATCCATTGACAACATGTAAATTGTTCAACTTTTCTATTCGTAAATATTTGGAATTTAAATCGAGTGATAAGATATGTTTTATATTGAAATGCTGTGTATGGCCGCATCGGTATGTGCCGCCGCAGCGCCCCGGAGTGAGATTGTGGTTTCAAACCCGTCGGCAGTCGACAGGGTAGATGAAATGGTGGAGGCCGATGCCTCGTTGTTTCCTGACACGGCTTTCGCTATTGTCGACAGCGATGGCAATGAGGTGCCATATCAGATTACCGGCGACAGGAAGCTTATATTTCAGGCATCGGTAAAGGCCGATACATCGGCATGTTACCGAATCGTCTGCCGCATACCTGCCGTTGCCGATACGGTATGTTACGGACGCGTCTTCCCCGAACGGCTTGACGATCTGGCATGGGAAAACGACCGGTCGGCATACCGCGCCTACGGACCGGCCCTGCAGCGCACCGGAGAGAGAGCCTTCGGATACGATGTATGGACAAAGTCGGTGAGCGCTCCAATTCTTGAACAGCGTTATCACGACCATATCGTAAACGGAATCTCATTTCATGCCGACCATGGCAACGGAATGGATGTGTATGCCGTAGGGCCTACGCTCGGAGGCGGAACCTCGGCCTTGTGTACCGCGTCCGACAGCATTGTCTATCCCTATTGTTGGGAAAGCGTTGAAATTCTCGACAACGGACCGTTGAGATTCAAGGCCAGACTTGTTTATCCGCCTGCGGTTGTGAATGGAGCCTCTGTGGTGGAAACCCGGGTGATAACTCTCGACAAAGGTTCGTGGCTCAACAAAACCGAAGTGAGCTACAGCAATATGCCGTCGGATGTGCATCCGATAGCCGGAATAGTGATTCACAGTTCCAATCCCTCGGGCTACACCATCATGCCGCAATGCAACGTCTTGTCGTATGTCGACCTGACTCAGAATCCCGATGGCGACAACGGACAGATCTATATTGGAATTGTAGCGCCGGACACAGATATGCGTTATATGGCCATGCCTGCCGGACAGTCGGGTGAGGCCATCGGCCATGCTGTTGCGGAATTCAAAGCTCCGGCATTCACCTATTACTGGGGTTCCGGATGGTCGAAGGGCGGTATGCCTTCCGTTGAGCATTGGAACCGTGTTCTTGCCGAGTTCAGCGATAATCTTGCAAAACCGCTTGAGGTGGAGGTCCGGTAGGGCCTCCGCCGCAGGATTATGCGGGTTCCTGATTGCCGCCGGAAGCCGGAACGGTTTTCGCGCGGTGTCGGCCTATGAAGTTCAGCGATGCCGTAAGCAGCATAAGTATGAGGTATGAAACGCTGAGCAGACGGAACAGTCGACCGTTGTCGGGCGACGGCATGCCG
>JAIDBM010000243.1 GCA_029056365.1 Muribaculaceae bacterium
TCCCATTCAGACTTTCCCCGCTATAAAATAACAGGCTTTTCGGAAGCACAAGACTTTTTTAAATGAAAGAGCCGTGGGAAAACGAAGGCGTGATTGATTAAAAATTTGGAAATTAGACAGAAAATTTGTAACTTTGCGGTCCGATTATGTCCAATTAATAACAGAGCAGGCTCGGCTATGGCGCATATGGCCATGCGTCTGGTATGGGCATGCTCAATTAACTAACTATTAATTAAACATTTAAAGTGGATACCTTAAGTTACAAGACAGTATCACCCAACGCAAAGCAGGTAGAACACGACTGGGTAGTGATCGATGCTACCGATCAGGTTCTCGGACGTCTTTGTGCCAAAGTGGCCAAGCTTCTGCGCGGCAAGTACAAACCCAGCTACTCGCCCAATGTAGAGTGCGGCGACAACGTAATCATCATCAATGCCGACAAAGTGGTTCTGACCGGCAAGAAGATGACCGACAAGATTTATCTCAACTACACCGGCTACCCCGGCGGACAGCGTGAGCTTACCCCCGAAGTGCTGATGAAGAAATCGTTCAACAAGCACCTCAAGCCCGGCATGCACCCCCTGTTCATCCGTGTGATGAAGGGCATGCTTCCGAAGAACCGTCTCGGACGTCGTCTGATCGAGAACATGCACGTGTACAATGGCCCGGCCCATCCCCACGAAGCTCAGAACCCCAAAGTCATCGACATTAACACATTGAAGTAATTGAAGCATGGAAACAGTTAACGCAGTAGGCCGCCGTAAGGCCGCAGTCGCACGCGTCATTGTCAAGGAAGGCAACGGCGTGATTACCATCAACAAGCGTCCCCTCGAAGTATACTTCCCATCTTCGATTCTTCAGTACATAGTAAAACAGCCCCTCACTACACTTGATGTAGCCGAGAAGTACGATATCCATGTAAACCTCGATGGCGGTGGTTACAAAGGCCAGGCCGAGGCACTCCGTCTGGGTATCGCCCGTGCGCTGGTAAAAATCAACCCCGACGACAAGGCAGTGCTTCGCAAGCATGGCTTCATGACCCGCGACCCCCGCGCCGTGGAACGCAAGAAGCCCGGTCAGCCCAAGGCCCGCAAGCGCTTCCAGTTCTCGAAACGTTGATCGCAGGCCGCATGAGCGGCATACTGTCAATGACGCGAAATTGTGTTTAGTATCTAAACCGCGACGATGGACACGTTCCCTACCTCACGGTTGTATAATTCCAAAGAACGTAAACCAACCCCAAACAAAATCATGGCAAATCCGACATTTGACCAACTCCTCGAAGCAGGCTGCCATTTCGGCCACCTCAAACGCAAATGGAATCCTGCAATGGCTCCGTATATTTTCATGGAGCGCAACGGTATCCACATCATCGACCTCTATAAGACAGCAGCCAAGCTTGAAGAAGCTACCGCTGCTCTCAAATCCATAGCCAAGTCTGGCAAGAAGGTGCTCTTCGTAGCCACCAAAAAGCAGGCCAAGCAAGTAATTGCCGACATGGCTAAGAGCGTGAACATGCCTTATGTTACCGAGCGCTGGCCCGGCGGCATGCTCACCAACTTCCCCACAATCCGCAAGGCTGTGAAGAAGATGACTTCGATCGACAAGATGATCAAGGACGGCACATTCGACAACCTCAGCAAGCGCGAGCGTCTGCAGGTTACCCGTCAGCGTGCCAAACTTGAAAAGAACCTCGGTTCGATTGCCGACCTCAACCGTCTGCCCTCGGCTCTCTTTGTTGTTGATGTGCTGAAAGAGCGTATCGCAGTGGCCGAAGCAAACCGTCTCGGTATTCCGGTGTTCGGTATCGTTGATACCAACTCCGACCCCAACAGCGTTGACTTCGTAATCCCCGCCAACGACGATGCCAGCAAGTCTATCGAGGTTATCCTCGGTGCCGTATGCGCTGCTATGGCCGAAGGTCTCGACGAACGCAAGGCTGAAAAAGTCGACACCGCCGCCGCAGAAGGCGAAGACGCTCCCAAGCGTGAGCGCCGTCGCGTCCGCCGCAACGAAGGCGAGGCCGAAGCAGAAGGCGAAGCTCCTGTAGCAGAAGCTCCCGCAGCTGAATAAGAGCCGATTCGACAATAAATGTTAACGCCAGGGTTGCATATTTTTTCGCAGATTGTGCGCTGCCGAATCAGTAGTGTACTTGATGTACACGACTGATTCAAAGCGTGCAAGATGCAAAAAAGATGCAATCAAAAGGTAACTTTCTTCTT
>JAIDBM010000244.1 GCA_029056365.1 Muribaculaceae bacterium
ATTATTACTGCAAATTTACTACTTCTATTTCAGTTCCGGTTTGCCGATGCAAATCTAAGGTGGGGAACGGGGTCTTAGTTACAAGGCATGGCGGCAATGCGATTTTATTGCTAACTTTGCCGCATGAAACTCAAGGGATATATATTGGCGGCGATTGCGGCCGCCACCTATGGAACGAATCCGGCTTTTGCCGTGCCGCTGTATGCCGATGGAATGAATCCGAATACAGTGCTGGTTTTCCGCTATTTACTTGGTTTGCCTATTCTGGCATGTATGCTGCTTTTGCGCGGCCATTCGCTCAAAATCAGCCGCAGGGAACTGATGCCGACAGCTGTGCTGGGTGTACTTATGGGAATTTCATCGCTCACTTTGTTCGAGGCATACAATTATATGAATTCAGGCATAGCCTCGACTCTGCTGTTTGTATACCCTGTTATGGTGGCGGTGCTGATGACCTTTCTGTTCCACGAGCGCTTCCGGGCCACAACGGCATTGTGCCTTGTAGTGATGGGGGCCGGCCTGATTCTGCTGCTGCGTGCGCCTGCCGGGATTGAAATCAGCGGAATGGGCGTTACTCTTGTAATGCTGTCATCGCTCACATATTCCATCTACCTTGTAATGACAAATGTTTCACGCACCATACAGGCCATGCCGACACTCAAGTTGCTCTTCTGGCAGCTTGCTTTCGGCAGCATGGTGTTTCTGTTCATGTTTGCCATCGGCACACCGTTCACTCCGGTGCCATGTGCATCCGACTGGATTAATCTTGTGGCCCTGGCCGTATTGCCCACAGTGGTGTCGCTGGGCTGCACCACTGTAGCCATACATTGCATCGGATCGACCCCCACGGCCATTTTCGGTGCTCTGGAACCGGTTACAGCGGTTGCTTTGAGCATACTCACTCTCAACCAGTCGATAACGCTGCGCGAGCTTTGGGGCGGATTGCTGATTGTGATTGCCACCACGATGGTAGTGGTGTCCGACCGTATCGATCCGATATTGCTCCGGGTACGCAAGATGTTTCCGCGCATATCCCGTTAAGAAACGGTCAATCAAAGATAATCTTGCCTTTGGTGTATCCGTAGCTCGACTCGATGATTAACACCACTTCTTCTGAATACGAAGCCCATTTATGGCAGTATCTTGTTTCGACACAGATGTCAGAGTCTATGATCAAGTAGAGGTTGTCGCCGATTTTCTTGACCTCAACGACATATTTGCCGGAGTCCAGTTTTGTTGGTGTTAAAATGTATTCGGCATCGATTACCTTGTCGTACTTGCCTACGGCTTTGGTGCCGGAAGCAGGTTTGATAACTGAATAGAGTTCAGCTATGTCATAGCTGCTCTCGGCATAGGCGGCAAAGGAGGTTAACATGCTCAGAAGGGCTATGCCTGTTACTTTAAGATGTTTCATTCGTTATTATTTTATATCGATTGTCTGGATATTGAAGTAACTATTCAGCGAATGGATGATATAGTCACCAAATCTTGAGGATATTGAATTAAGATCTTATTTTTCAGCAATTT
>JAIDBM010000245.1 GCA_029056365.1 Muribaculaceae bacterium
CCCTTCTCCAACGGTGCCCCCGGCCGTTACAGCATAAAGTTCAACACGTTCAGCTTCGAAGGTTCGCCCTTTGTGGTGATGACTCTGAACGGACAGCAGCTGCAGGCTATCGACGAGACCACTTCATCGGTCGACATGACTCTGTCGAAGGGCGACCAGATCATACCTGAAGGTTTCCCCGATTTCAACGACTGGTGGATCAATCCCGACTATTTCACCAAGAATGCCGATGGTTCGCTTACATTCAACGCATATCAGGGCAGCTACCGTATAATAGCCGATACCAAGATGCAGTATTTCCGCGTGTACAAGCTTATGGGCAGCGATCCGGCTACTCTGAACGATGACGGAACAGGCGCTGTATGGGTGATCGGCGAGGGTGTCGGACAGCCGTCGTTGTCGAACACCGTGGGCTGGACAACCGAAAAGGCTCTGTGTATGGCTCCGACAGGAGAAAAGACTTACCAGCTTACAGTTGTAGGCGGCAAGACAGTTGCAGTCGACGCCATAAACTTCAAGTTCTTCGGCCAGATGGGCTGGGGTGTGGAACTCACCGGAGCCGATCTTGAATCGAAATCGCCGCTTATCGGCGTAGGTACCGGCGACAACGGACACGACAACGGAAACCTCTTCCTTCAGGACGGTGTGGTGCTCCAGGACAACGGTGTGTATGTGATAACCCTTGACCTTACCCAGGGCATCCACGACGCCATTATGACCGTAGACTACAACGGCGAGCAGCAGTTCGAGGAGAAACCGGTGTATCTCAACGGCCAGAAGATGACCACAAGCGACAATTCGGTGTATACAACCGTGATTTCGCTCGGACAGAACGACAAGCTGTCGTTCCGTGAGTTCTCGGGTGTGTTCGACCTTTGGTACGACCCCGACTACTTCGCTTTCAACGAAGATAACGGCGAAATCACCTTCCTGCCGGTAAGCGGATATTACAATGTGAAGCTCGACAAGCTTTCGGGCACACTCTCGGCTGTGCGCGTGAACCCCGACGGCAGCGACATGACTCTGCAGGACAACGGCAACGGAGCCATCTGGATAATGGGCTGGGGCGTGGGCTCGCCATCGATGGGCAACCAGTTCGGATGGAATCCCGGCCAGGCCTACTGC
>JAIDBM010000246.1 GCA_029056365.1 Muribaculaceae bacterium
CCCCGCGCCCTCTTTTATCTTAACTGTACTTGCGTGCTGCTTGATCATCACTGTAGTAGCTGGAGGTTGTATCCTCCGTGTCGTTGCTGGTTGTTTTATCCTCCCTGACGGTTCTGGTCGTTGTATCCGCCCTGGTGGTTCTGGCTGTATCCTCCCTGACGGTTCTGGTTGTTATATCCGCCCTGGCGGTTCTGGTTGTATCCTCCCTGACGGTTGTTATATCCTCCCTGACGGTTGTTATATCCTCCCTGACGGTTGTTATATCCATCCTGCGGTCTGTTCTGGCCGTATGGACGTGGCTGATATTGGCGCGGCTGGTATCCGCTCTGATATTGCTGGGTTCCGTCGTTTTCGGCCGGGTTTTCGCCGGCTGTTTCCGCGTTGTGATAGTTGCGGGGCTGATAGCCGCCTTCGTTTTGAGAACGGTTGTAGTTGTTATATCCGCCTTGACGGTTATATCCGCCCTGCGGCCTGTTCTGTCCATAAGGACGCGGCTGGTACGGACGCGGCTGATAGGGCCGCTGGGTGCCATCTGATTCGGCGTTGTCGGTCTGGGGTCTGCTGAAGTTTACACGTTCGTAACGCTGGGGAGCGGCTTCGTGACTGTTGTCTGCAGCCGATGGAGCGTGGGAAATTCTGGGACGTTTCGGTTTTTTTTCGGCTCCGCCATCAGGTTGCTGGGAGCTGTTGTTGATGCTGTCCATGATAGTTGTAGTGTTTGAGTAGCGTGGAGAATTTGCAGTGATTTGTACTAAGGGAATTATTGCTTGGCGTCACCTCTCGGCGGCACAATAGTTAAAACGATTCTGTTTGTTCTTATGTTGTTGATGAGTAAGAGAATTTTTCGCGTACAAAGGTAACGAAATAATTTTAGAAATCAAAAAAAAAGCTCCGCAATTGCGTGATTGCGGAGTTTTGTGTTATCTTCGGGGAAAATCAGAGGCGCTGTGCTCCTTCTATGTCGCGGAAATAACGGTAGGTTGAAAGTTTAAGCTCGTCGCAGGCGTCTTCGTCGGCAACGATTATGGCGTGCGGATGCAGCTGAAGGGCCGATATGGTCCACATCTGGCTGATGCCTCCTTCTACGCCGTGTTTCAGGGCCCGGGCTTTGTTGTGTCCGTTTACGAGCAGCATCACGCTGCGGGCGTCCATCACGGTGCCGACACCGACGGTAAGGGCGGTCTTGGGCACTGCATTGAGGTCGCCGCCGAAGAAACGTGAGTTGGCTATCACGGTGTCGTGGGTGAGGGTTTTCTGGCGTGTGCGCGATGTGAGCGATGACCCCGGCTCGTTGAAGGCTATGTGTCCGTCGGGTCCTACTCCGCCCATGAACAGATCGATGCCTCCGTAGCTTTTTATTTTGTCTTCGAAGCGCTGGCATTCGGCTGTAACGTCGGCTGCGTTGCCATCGAGGATGTTCACGTTTTCAGCCGGTATGTCGATATGGCTGAAGAAGTTGTTCCACATGAAGCTGTGGTAGCTTTCGGGGTGTTCCTGCGGAAGTCCGCAGTATTCGTCCATGTTGAATGTCACCACGTTGGCGAATGACACTTTTCCCTGACGGTAAAGCTCGATAAGTGCGCGGTACATTCCAAGGGGAGATGAGCCGGTGGGACATCCGAGAACAAACGGCTTTTCGGGAGTCGGTTTCGCTTCGTTGATACGGGAAGCCACATATTCTGCGGCCCATTGCGACAGTTTGTCGTAGTTTTCCTGAATTATAAGTCGCATAGTTGTTGTGAGGTATTTGTGTTTGAGCCGCAAAGTTAGCAAAAAAAAATGATATATCCATGTATTGCAGGAACTTTGTGTGCTGTGACGCGTTGTAAATTGAAAATGTAAAATTGAAAATGTAAATATGAACGACCGATTGAGTTATGACCGTAGGGAGGAACTCCCGGATTCGGTGTTCGGCCTGCCTGAACGCCGGGAGTATCCGATGCCTGATGCCGCGCATGTGCGTGCGGCCGAGGCTTATTTCAGGTATTGTCCGGAGAATCTCCGGGAACGTCTTGCCGAAGCTATATTGTCGCGTGCGGCCGAATATGGGGTTGATGTCAGGTCGCCCGAGATTCTTGCATATGCGGCGAAAAAGAGCGGCGGCCGGCAATGAGCCGGACCGCCGCAATGTGATAGAATGAAAACAGTTGAAAATATGTGAGTTGCTGCTTGCTTATGTGTCAGCGGATGTATATTTTCTGAATTTTGCTTCCGCGCCGCATTATGTAGAATCCGTTCGACGGATTGTCTACTCGCATGCCCTGCATGTTGTAGTATTCGGCGGGTGCTTCGCTGTCGTCGGAAGTCACATTGTCGAGCGCCGTTGTGAACACGCCTCCGTCGGTGACATTGCGGTTGCCGGTGCCTTTGTAGATGTGGTAGGCTTCGGGTTCGACATCGTTGGTCTGGTCGCCTGCGCCATTGTTGAACACAACTCCGGTAGTGCCTTCGGGCAGAGTGTAGTACCATATGTTGCCGTTGCCTTTGTTCATGTCGGAGCCAGGCCATTCTGTGGCCGATTCTCCGCCCCAGTAGTGGATTTTCACTGTGCTCCAGTTGGTTACCGAGTTGTCGTAATATACTACGAAGCCGGTAGGCTGGGGAGCCTTTTCGATTTTTTTGTAGGTTACGGCTCCGGTGCGGGTTTCACCGTTGCCGCTTGCGCTCCAGCTTACGGTCACAGTCTCGCCGATGGCCATGTTCTCGCCAAGGGTGAAGGTGGCTCCGGTGCTGCTGATTTCGGTCTGATTGCCATCGCCGATTCTGTACCATGCGGAGCTTGCGTTGCGAACTGTGGCGGTTACTGTGATTTTGTCGGTGAATTCACCGCCGTTGGGCGAGAATCTTACAGTAGGAGCCGGAGTGATGTCAACTTCCTCCTGAGTGTACTGGTTTCCGCCTGTGTAAGTGAAGAAGCTGTCGGATGTTATGCCGGTTATATCGCCGGTTTTTCCATCGCCTTTGTTGAAAATCACGTTCACCGATTCCATGTCGTCGAATGTAACGTAGTACCAGTCGTCGCCGGCAACCGAGGTTGTTTCGGCGAGTGTTTTGCCGGGCCATGCTCCGCATGGTTCCACATTGGCGCCGCTGCCGTTCTTGCCCCAGGCATAGATGTTGATGCCGTCGGTGCCTTTTACATATACGGTAATGGAGGCGTTCGGGTCAACTTTTTTGTAGGTTACTTTTCCGGATGCGGTTTTGCCTTCGTTGCCAGTCGCGCCCCAGCTTACGGTAACGCTTTCACCGTAGTTCATGTTGCGGCCTATCTCAAATGTGCTTGACGCACCCTTGGCGAGATTCACTTTCTGCCCTCCGGCTATCTGATACCAGCCGGAAGTGGCATCGTCGGAGAGGGTGGCGTTCACAGAGAGAGTCTCGGTGCGGAAGGTGCCGCTTCCGGGATTGAATTTCACCGACAGGATGCTTGGCGCGGGAGCGTCTTCGGCGGTGTAGTAGTGGTCGGTGCCGGGGTCTTCGAATGTTACGGCACCGCCGTGTGCAACAGGCGATGTGGCGTAGATGTATTTGCCGTCTTCGCCTACTTTGCCGCCTGTCCAGCCTTTTACAAGAACACGCAGCTGGCCCTGTGTGGCCGGAGCGTCGACGGTGATAGTTCCGCCGCCGTTATAGCTTTTGCCTGTGACGAGGTCGACATAAGTACCCGCCGGAACATTGGTGAATGTGGCGCCGCCGTTTACAGCCACGAGAGCATAGCTGTCTTTGTAGGCACGCTTGAAAGCGAATCCGCCTTTGGCCGAGCATCCGTCGAAGGTGTACTGGCCTTTTCGCAAGGCGGGCACTGCGGCACGTATCTGGTTCAGTCGGCGGATGTGCTGGGCGAGGTCGGCGTTCAGAGTTTTTGCCACATTGCCGCTGGCTGTGTATGTTCCGAAGTCGGTTGCGTTTACAGTTCCTTCAAGGTATGCGCCGTAGTATGCGCGGCCCGATTCGTGCAGGGCGAGCAGGGTTCCTTTGTCGATGGTTTTTCCTTTCTGGAATTCCACTTCCGAACCGTAATATATACAGGGAATGCCACGGAAGGAGAACATCAGCGACAGGTTTTCGGCCCACTGTGCAGTGCCGCCGTTGAAGCGTACGCCATCGTTGGGTCCGGGACAGTAGTCGTGAGAGTCGACATATACCACGTTCCATGACGCATCGTTGTAGAAATGGTCGCCTTCTTTGGCTATTTTCACGGCCTCGCCGGCGTTGTTGAAGTTATAGTGCATCGGGAAGTCGATTACATTGAAGCCCGATGCATCGGAGTAGTCGGGTTCGTGCCATGCGCCGTTTTTCATGAACACGTTGTCGGAATTGTGTACGGTTCCGGGGTCTTTGGCGCAAGTGAGCATGTTTCCTAACGGCGCGGCTCCTTCGGGCACGTTCTGCATGGCCCACCAGTCGGCGGTGTATCCTTTCCATTCGTTAACGAGGGCAGGGTCGGATTTCCAAGTATAGTAGTGGCTTGAAAGCAGGTGCTGGTCGCGGTAAATCACACCGCCGAAGCGGGCGCAGCATTCACCGAACATGTAGAACGGGGCCTGGTTGAGCCGCTTGCTCTTGTATTTTTCTCCGAGTTCGATGAAGCGGGGAATGAATGCCGCGTTGAATGTAAGCGGAGCTATGTGTCCGGTAGTGTCGATACGGAAACCGTCGACTCCCATTTCTATGAATTTGCCGTAGCATTCCACCAGATACTCCACTACCGCCGGGTTTTCGGTATTCAGGTCCACGCAGTCACCGGCAATCTGGCCCCACCAGCGTGTTGGGTCGTCCCAGTTCCAGGCATTTGCCACATGATGCCAGTAGTTTTTGTCGTCGTGGTTCTGTCCGTCGGTGTTCTTCATATATTTGAAGCGTTCGGAATACTGTGTTTTTTCACCTGCATTGGGCAGATTCCAGTATGCCTGGCCTCCGAGGCGGTCTTCATCGGGAATAAGGCAGCTTGTGATATTTGCCTGTGTCTTTATGTTCTGGTCGCGGTCGAACAGATGGCAAAGTCGGTTTTCACCGAAGTTGCCTGTGTGCTGCAGCACAATGTCGAGTATTATTTTCATGCCTTTGGCATGGGCGGCATCGATAAGGTCCTGGAAATCCACGTCCTCGTCGGCACCCCAGGCCTTGCGGCTTTTGTAGCGAACGTCCACCTGGCTGAAGTCCATGGCATGGTATCCGTGATAGTCGAATCCCGAACCGTTCTGAACCACCGGAGTTATCCATATAGCGGTGAATCCGAGAGCCTTGATGTAGTCGAGCTTTTCAATCAGACCTTTGAAGTCGCCTCGCCATGCGGGGTCGTTGTATTTTTTTTGATTTTCCACACCGTCCCAGCAGAACACATTGTTTGTGGGGTCGCCATCATAGAATCGCGTTGTTATGGCGAAATAGATGGTTTCATCGCGGAAGTCGGTGCGGTTCTGGTCGAAAGCGGTTCCGGCTGATGCCGATAAAGCGCTCAACGACAAGGCGCAACCCAATGCTAACCTTGAGAAATTGTTCATGATAATGATGAAAAGTAAGTAAGATGTTGTAAGTATGATAATGATGGTGCGGCATTCTCTGGGCCGCCAATTTTTTTGCAAATATAGTAAAAAAATTGCAACAGAAGTCGAAATGTGTTTTATAACATATTTCGACTTCTGTTACTGATGATTTCTGCTTCGGGTATTGTTTTTCTTTTTGATTCGCTATTGTTGGTTTTCTTCAGGGCCTGCCGCCTCATATGCGCCGAGAGCGCCGTTGCGGGGAGTGCCGTAGGGGTCGGTGGCGCTCTGCGGCAAAGCCAGTGATTCGTCGGCGGCTCCTCGGGCCGGGGAGTCGGGTTTGAGGCGGTAGTCGAACAGATAGTCCTCGCGGACGGTATAGTATAGAGGGTCTTCGCCCCAGATGCAGTTTATGAAGTGGTCATCGTCGGTTCCTTCGCTGCGAAGCAGGCAGTTCCGCAGAAAAATTTCGGTGTCGGTAAGGTCGCCATGACTCAGTTCGGTTCCCAGTCCGTATATGATAGTGTTTGTTATGTCGGCTTTCAGATACGGCAGAGTGCTTTCGTCGTCGTTGTCGGCGTTGATGTGGCCGAACTGCAGGGCGGGACCGCCGATGGCAGTGAACAGGTAGTTGTTGGCGAGCGTGCAGTGGTCGAAGCGGTGGTTGCCGCCGTTGAGGGCGACCAGGCCGTATGAGCCTTCGGCGAATTCGGTTCCTGCTGCCACTACCGAAGCATGGTTGGCAAAGAGTACCACATCGCCCGAGTTGTGCAGGCGGCTGTTCAGTATGGTCAAGGCGGGTTCGTCGGTCGAGGTTGTGCCGTCGCCGTCTATTATCACGCCGAATGTGGTGTTGCGCAGGTCGGTGTGTTCAAAGATGTTGTTTTTTGATGTTTTGTCGAAAATCACACCGCCCCATTGTCGCGACATGATGTCGAAAGAAATCTGTCCGACCACATTGCCGGTGCGGTCACCGGTCATGTCGACATGTGCTTCGGCAGTGCCGAGACTCTGCAGTGTTCCGCCCACACGCATGTAGGCGGCATCGTGGAAGTAGAGTCGTGTTCCGGCTTCGATGGTAAGTGTAGCGCCGGGATTTATTATCAGCGAATCGAAAATCTGATATGGTTTGCCGGCGGTAAGGCGTGTGTCGCAGTCTATTATGGAACCGTGCAGCCGATTTACATCCTGCCCTTGTGCGGTGAGCACCACGTGGCGGTCCACACCATTGGTGCTGAAGCGTACTTTGGCGCTTACATCCACCGGCAGGTCGCTGCCGTTTTCGGGCAGCAGTGCGTCTACCATCACGAATATCGAGTCGTTGGCACGTATTTCCACGTTGTGAAAGTCGTGTCCCGACAGTCCGTCGACATTTAGCCGGAACATCGATGCGTTGTCGCCTTCGAGCCGGATGTCGTTTATCGATATGCCTTTCGAGGCGCGGTTATATACGGTAAAGCGTGCCGTTGGCGAACCTTCGTCGGTGAACAGCAGGCCCATTTTGAGTGTGTCGGCGCTGAAATCGGGCTGGTCGGATGGCGATGTGGTGAAGCCGTCCTCGATGCATGAGCACAGCGAGGCAGCGAGTATGGCGAAAAAGATAATTGTGTTAAGGAATTTCATATACGATTAACGTGTTTCTGCTCAAAAAATTGTGTGGTAGTCCGCTAATGTATGTATATGAAAGAGGCCCGGACTTGGAGTCCGGGCCTCGGTATAGTAAGGTTGGATTAGATTAGTCGTCGAATCCGGCAACAAAGTTGAGCGAGTGGTTGTCGGGTTGTTCACCGCCAAGCAGAGCGTTGATCAGACCGTTTCCTACCAGAGGCATGAACTGACGGTTGAACTGCTGCAGATACATGTCGCGCGATTCTTCAAGCTTCATGGCCGGTTCGTTCACGTTGTTTACTTTGGCAACGTATACTCCGTAGGGGGTTACGATTGCCTCAGTTACGGCACCGGCTGCTGTCTTGACGATTGCAGCGCTTATTTCTGCGGGGAAGTTGCTGCTGTTGAAGGCGAAGGGTTGTGATTGAACCACAGTTGTTTTGGCTGCGGATGCGAGAGCCTGAAGGTCTTTTGCCTGGGCTTTGTAGGTTTCGGCTATTTTTTCAGATTTCTTCAGGCTGGTGGCCTCGCGTTCGAGACGCGCTTTAACCGCAGGGTCGTTCCATGCCACATAGTTGTCGTATTCGTTGCCAAGTGCGATGGCCACGAGATATTCCTGTTCGGCCGGCTGTACGGGCTGGAATATTGCGGGTACGTTCTGCGAAGGGTTCTGGCTCTGACGTACTTTCGATTCCACAACGGGCGAAACCTTTCCGGTTTTGCCGTCCATGGCGAATTTTACAAGACTGCGGGTCGAGGGCAGGCCGGCGATGTTTGCTGTTCCGGCTCCTACGAGAGTCTGCTGTACGTTGTATCCGGCTTTTTCGGCGTTGTCGACGAAGGCCTGTGCTGTGGCGTTGTTGCCGAGATAGTTGCGGAATTCGCCGCTGATTTTGCTGCGGGTGGCGCTCGATGGTTCAACAACAAAGTCGATGCGGGCGAGGTCGTAGACGCTTACCGGAGCCGGACGTTTGTCGACGCGAATGAGCATGTTGAGCTGCTGGCCCTGGATGCTGTCGGTGTAGAGAACCGTTTCGCCAACGGGAGTTTCAGAGAGGAGTTTGGAGATTTTGGGGTTTGTAACACTCAGAAGCGATATTTCCTGGTTGCCCATTGCCATGGCGTTGTCGCCAAGTTTGAGGCTGTCCCATGTCTGGGTGTTTTTGGCCAGAGTCATCAGCGAGTCGGCGAGGGCTGCGTTCTCGAACATGAGCTGTGAGTAGGTTACAGAGTCGAGTTTCTGTTCAATGCCCATTATTTTACCGATGGTGTAGAACGAGCCGGGAATCGACTGCACTACCATGGTTTTACCGGTGTAGGCCGCGCTGTCGACGAGTTTTTTGAAGCTGCGCGAGTTGTTGGCGCCCTGATAGCGTTTTTCGAGCTGAGCCTTGGTTACGGACTGGCGCTGGGTTATGAAGCGGCTGTCGGCGTTTGCGGCAGCGAGCGAAAGGGTGTCTTTCTGGAGGTCGGCCACCATTTTCGCAACAGCGGCATCGGCTTCAGAGTAGTCGGCATCGCTGGGGGCCACCTGCTGTACGATATATGCGATCGAGCGTTTGTCGCCGCCTTTTACAGCAAACTTCGATTTGTTCTTTTCCCAGAGGACCTTGATGTCGTCGTCGGTTACAGTAACCTGGTCGTCGGGAATGCTTGACGAAGGTATCATCACGAGGTCGATGTTGCGTATTGTCTCGCCATCGTATAAGGCCTGGGCATCAACGTTGTTGGGCGAATAGAGACCGCCGATGAGCATGGAGTAGAGCTGCTGGCGCAGGCTGTTCTCCACGTTGTTCTCAATGCCTCTCCACATTGCCAGATAGCGCTGTGCCTCATCGGCCGGAATCTGGTATTTCTGCGGGTTTTTGAGGCGCTCGAGCACAGCCGATATGTTCTGGGTCATGCTGGCTTCATCGTATGCCGGAGCGAGGCCGAATGCCTGGCCGAGGCTGCCGATGAACTGCTGTACCTCGCCGTTGTATACCATGGCCTGCGAAAGTTCGCCATCGGTAATGTTTATGCCGAGTTCGTCGAATTCCTTGTTGAAGAGCTTCTGTACGAGCAGGGCGTTGATGTCCTGCTGGTTAATTTGGTCGGGATCGCCTTTGCGCTCACCCTGGGTCTCGCGGTAGGCGTTCAGCTCATCGAGTTTTACCTGAGCGCCGTTGGCTTCAATCAATTTGTCGCCGGAGCCAAAGTAGGTGCGGCCCGAGGTGAGGAAGTCACCGAGGATAAAGGCGAGCAATGCCACGATGATAATCACGAAGAGAATCACCGATTTGCTCCTGATTTTTTCTAAGGTTGCCATTGAATTTTATGAGTGATTGTTTTATTATTTCGAC
>JAIDBM010000247.1 GCA_029056365.1 Muribaculaceae bacterium
GACCAGAGGACCAGAGACCCAGAGAACAAGAGACCTATAGTTCTATGGTTCTATAGTCTAAAAAGTGGACCAGAGGATCAGAGACCCAGAGAACAAGAGATCTATAGTTCTATGGTTCTCTGGTCTAAAAAGTTGACCCGAGAGCCAGAGGACCAGAGAACAAGAGATTAACTATAGTTCTATAGTTTTCTGGTCTAAAAAGTTGACCAGAGAGCCAGAGAACGAGAAATCTATAGTTCTATGGTTCTATGGTCTTAAAAGTGGACCGGAGATCTATAGTTCTATGGTCTTAAAAAGTGTCTACAGTAGCTTTTTTTTGCCTACTCCGAGAATTTGTATTAACTTTGTTGCCTGGAATGCCACGGACGGGTTTGGAACGAATTGTCCGTGCATAAACGAGTATAACTCCATACGATTTATCATAGCTTATGAACAGCATCGACAATAAAGATAAATACCGAAACACAGCATACAACACCAACAAAGGCAGCAACAGCAATAACGCTGAAGATGACCGGGCAAAGGCCCGCAAAACCCGTAACCGCAAGGTAATCGGATGGATATGGGGCTTGCTGCTGGTGGCTATGGCCGTTTTCTTTGCCGTGTTTGTAATGGTGTACAACGGTGTGATAGGATATATGCCTCCGGTAGAGGAACTGAAAAATCCGCACGACAAATTTGCCTCCATAGTATATAGCGCCGACGGTGTGGAGATGGGCCGTTATTTCGCCAATACAGGCAATCGTGTATATGCCGATTTCGATGAGATTTCGCCTTATGTGGTCAATGCTCTGATTGCTACCGAGGACTCGAGATTCGAAGACCACTCGGGCATTGATTTCCGCGCTCTCAACCGCGCTCTGTTCAAAACCGTTCTGATGGGTAACCGCAATGCCGGCGGTGGCTCCACCATAACACAGCAGCTGGCAAAGCAGCTATACAGTCCCGACAGCAAAGGACTCTACGAGCGTGCCATACAGAAGCCGATAGAGTGGATGATTGCCATTAAGCTGGAGCGTTTCTACAGCAAGGAGGAGATTATTAAAATGTATCTCAACCAGTTCGATTTCCTTTATAACGCCGTGGGCATAAAGTCGGCCGCAAAGGTGTATTTCGACAAGGAGGCGAAAGACCTGAACATACAGGAGGCCGCCCTGCTTGTGGGCATGGTGAAGAATCCGGCCTATTTCAATCCGGTGCGTCATCCCGAACGCACCCGCGACCGCCGCAATGTGGTGTTCGACCAGATGTACAAGGCCGGCATGATCAGCGAAGCCGAGCGCGATTCGCTTTCGGCATTGCCGCTCGAACTCGATTTCCACAGAGTCGACCACAAGGAAGGCCTTGCTCCGTATTTCCGTGAGGAACTCCGCCGTTATCTCACTGCGAAAAAACCGCACAGACAAGACTATCCGTCGTGGGACCGCCAGGGCTTCGTCGACGATTCCATCGAGTGGGAAATCAACCCGCTTTACGGATGGGTGGAGAAGAATCCGAAGGCCGATGGAAGCCACTACAATCTTTATCAGGACGGTTTGCGCATCTACACCACCATCGATTCGCGTATGCAGCGATATGCCGAGGAGGCCGTTGAGGAGCACATGCGTTCGCTGCAGCAGCAGTTCTTCCGCGAAAAGCGCGGAAGCAGCACAGCGCCCTATACCAGCAATTCGGCCGAACTTTCGGCCAAGGCAAGGCAGAACCTTATCAAAAACGCCATGCACCAGAGCGAGCGCTGGCGTGTGGGCAAGCTGGCCGGAAAGAGCGACAGCGAAATTGAACGTGAGTTCGAACACAGCGTGGAAATGTCGGTGTTCAGCTACAACGGCGCGGTAGATACGGTAATGACGCCGCGCGACTCCATTCTGTACACAAAATCGTTTTTGCGAACCGGTTTCATGAGCATGGATCCTTCCAACGGTTATGTCAAGGCATATGTGGGCGGACCTGATTTCAAGTTCTTCCAGTACGATATGGTGTCGACAGGGCGCCGCCAGATTGGTTCTACAATCAAGCCATTCCTCTATACCTATGCCATGGAGCAGGGCAAGACCCCCTGTTCGATGTATCTCAACGAACAGCCGGTGCTCTACGACGAGAGCGGACGCCAGTGGGCACCGCGCAACTCCGGAAAAGCCAGAATAGGCGAGATGGTCGACCTGCGCTGGGCGCTTACCAACTCCAACAACTGGATTTCGGCGCGGCTTATCGATGAATTCGGGGCGCAGTCGCTTGTCGACCGCATGCATGCTTTCGGCATCACAAACCAGTTGCCGGCAGTGAAGTCGCTCGCCTTGGGTCCGTGCGAGGTTTCGGTGAAAGAGATGGTTACAGCTTATACGGCGTTTGCAAACGGCGGCATGAGGTCGGACCCTGTATTCGTAACCGCCATAGCCGACAACAACGGCAATGTGATAAGCACTTTCGTTCCGAGGCACAGCGAGGTGATAAGCCGTACGGCCTATTATAAGATTCTGTCGATATTGCTCAATGTTGTCGATAGCGGCACCGGCAACCGTCTGCGCCGGGCGCCATTCGCTCTCACGGCGCAGATGGGTGGCAAGACAGGTACAACGAACTTCAACGCCGACGGATGGTTCATGGGATTCACGCCCGAGCTGGTTTCAGGCGTGTGGGTAGGCGGCGACGAGCGCTACATTCACTTCAACAACATGGCCCAGGGCCAGGGCGCATCTATGGCCCTGCCGATATATGGCAAGTATATGAAGAAGGTTTATTCCGACAATAATCTGCCGTACAGCCAGCAGTCGCGCTTTAAATTCCCGGGCGACATCGACCTTTGCGCCGGCGAATACTACGAGCCGGAAGAGGAACAGGCCGAGGAAAGTGTGGCCGGAGCATTCGATTGATGAATTATCATTTATCAATGATTAATGATAAATGATAATTTATAGCGGAAGCTTTCCAGGAGCTGTGAGGATATGGTATACCAGTTCGTGGAAGAGCTGGTATTCGTTGCGCCGTGATCCGTTGCCTTTTACCTGACAGTCGAATTCGCGTATGGCGTGTATGATTTCGATTACTTTGAAAGCGTTGTAGTTCTGCAGTCCGGCAATATACCGCTTAGCCTGTATGGCGGCCTTGAGTTTCATGGCCGCCATAATTGAGCGTTCGCTTTTGTCGGGAGTGTAATGGAGAATGAGCAGGTCGGAGAAGAAGCCGAACAGCGATGATGCCAATGGAATGGTAGGATTGGCTTTAGGATTGCCGCCGAAAGCGTTCACGATTGTGAATACTTTGGAGGCGTCTTTCACGGCAAGGGCATCGATCAGCTCGAAAGTGTTGTATTCCTTGCTTACGCCAATATGCTGTTCAACGGCTTCGGGGGTTACTCTGGCTCTTGGCGGGAGAATTGCGGCGAGTTTTTCAATTTCGTTATAAAGCCTGCTCAGGTCGGTGCCAATATGCTGGGCCAGCATGTCGATGGCTTTCGGATCGGCAGTCAGTCCCTTGGAACCGAGGCATCGTGTGATTTCCGGCCTTATCTGACTATCCCACAGCTTTTTTGTCTCGAATACTTCAACGTGCTTTTTTTTGCAGGCGGCAAGAAGGTCTTTACCCTTGGCTTTCTCGCCACGGCAGCAGATTACGAAAATGGTCTGCGGGTTAGGCGCCTCGACATAGCTGTGATAGCGGTTGAGCTCATCGGCTCTGAGCGCCTGCGCCTCCTTGAGGATAACCACCTGGTGTTCGACTCCGAACGGAGCCTGGCGGCACACTCCGGCAACTGTATCCGGCTCGACTCGCGGGGCATAGAATACGTGCAGATTGAAATCGCGTTCTTCTTCGGGGATGATTGCCTCGAACTTCTTCACCAGCTGGTCGATGTAGAAGCCTTCTTCGCCGTGAAGCAGGTAAACGGGTTTATATTGACGGGCATCGAGCATTGCCCGGAGTGATTCGAATGACTGTGCCATATTTGCCTATATGAAAATATCTGTGTAAATTTACACAAAAATTCCTGAAGTGACTATATGTCGGAACTATTAAATTTGCCTGAGTTTGATATAAAGCTGCGGCAGGTGCCGGAAGGCGGAGTGCAGGTTTTCGACCCTTTGCGGGGCCGTTGGGTGGTTCTTACGCCCGAGGAATGGGTAAGGCAGCATTTTGTGAATTATCTGGCGGTGGCCAAGATGTATCCGACGGCGCTGATGGCGAATGAGGTGCGTCTGAAGTTCAACGGCATGAGCCGGCGCTGCGACACCGTTGTATACGACCATGCCTTCAATCCGCTTATGATAGTGGAATACAAACGCGCTACCGTGCCGATTACCCAGCGGGTTTTCGACCAGATAGCGCGATATAACATCACAATGGGCGCCCGATGGCTTGTTGTGAGCAACGGACTGCACCACTATTGCTGCCGTATCGACGGCGGCTCTTATGCTTTTGTGCGCGATATTCCTTCCTGGACCGATTTGGTTCGGCGCTAACGTGTTTCAAAAGAAATAGGCCAGACGCACTGTCCATTCGCGGTTGCGGGCGCTCCAGTTGTCGAGAAGCTTTGCTTTCATGGCGTAGGTCATGCCCCATGTGTGGCTTGCCGAAATCTGCCATTTGCGGAAAAGCTCAAAGCCGAGACCTGCGGTCAGACCAAGTTCGCCTCCGGCATATTTCATGGCATCGCAGTTGCCGTGCGCGGCAAGTATGGTGAAGTCGGGGCCTCCGTACACGAACGGCGCC
Source organism: Muribaculaceae bacterium (assembly GCA_029056365.1). GTDB lineage: Bacteria > Bacteroidota > Bacteroidia > Bacteroidales > Muribaculaceae > CAG-873. The sequence goes on from JAIDBM010000247.1 coordinate 4,705, forward strand.
ACATAGTCTTCAAGCCCTTCCATGCGAGTCCATTTGAATCTTAAATGCAGCGGAATCTGCACGTAGTGCAGGGCAAGGCGTTCATCGCCGTATCCGTCGCTGGCCCATATCTTTTTTTCGCCTAAATTCACTTTGGCCCCCATGAGGTTGTACATAAGCCCGAAGTCGATTCCGAAACCTATGCCGGGGAACATCATTTCGCATTGTACGCCGACGGTGCCGCCTGCTGTCTGATTCACACTCACCAGGTCCTGCTTGAATTTAAGACTGCTTACGGTAACACCGGCTGCCGGACCATAGCGGAACTGTGCGTTTGCGGCCACTGCGGCCACTGCCATTACAAGTATTATAATGTATCGTTTCATAATTCTTCGGATTTCTGACAGCAAAGTTAGTTTAAATTATTGAAATGCGGTGTATTTTTCGGTAATTTTTGCCTTTATTAGCATAGAAGTCCGTAACTTTGTATCGGAATAAAAGGTTTTTATTATGAACGAAGGATATTTCAGAACCGTGGCGGCGGTGCCTGCTGTGACGCCGGCCGACCCGGCGGCGAATCTCAACGCCATCAGGGAGCTGTTGCGGAAAATCAGGGCCGAAGTGCCGGGTGTCGATCTTGTTGTGATGCCGGAACTATGTATTACCGGCTATACGTGTGCCGATTTGTTCCATAACCGTAATCTGCTTACCGCCGCCACTGTTGCGGTTGATGAGCTTGCGATGTCGGACGAGGCCAGAGGACTGACACTTGTGGTCGGAGCGCCTGTGGAGGCCGACGGCCAGCTGTACAATTGTGCGGTGGTGCTTCGCAACGGTCCGCTGTGTATAATTCCCAAGACTTATCTGCCGAACTACAACGAGTTTTACGAGCGCCGCTGGTTTCAGCCGGCTCCCGCCGATGATGTGCGGATGATTGAGTACGGCGGCTATGAGAATGTGCCGTTCGGCCGGCGTGTGCTGTTCTGTTGCAGCGGCGTTACTGTCGGAGCCGAGATATGCGAGGACTTGTGGGCGCCGGTATCGCCGGGCACACATGCCGCTCTGGCAGGCGCCGAGGTTGTGGTGAACCTGAGCGCGTCCAACGACCTGACGGGCAAATATGCCTACCTCACCGACCTTGTGAAAGGACAGTCGGCGCGTTCGCTCTGCGCTTATGTATATGCCTCGGCCGGGTATGGCGAGTCGACAACCGATCTTGTGTTCGACGGTAAGGCCATGATTGCGGAAAACGGCACGATGCTCGCCTGCAACAGACGTTGGACAATGGCGCCGCAGTATGTGGCCGCCGATGTGGATATCGAGTCCATACGGCGCGACCGGATGCATATAGGCACGTTCGCCGAATGTCGCAGGCGTGAAAACGCAGGGCAATACCGGATTGTGGGCGAAGACCATTTCAACGAGGAGGCGCTTCCGGGCTGGAAGCTCATGCGCCGTGTCGATCCGATGCCTTTTGTTCCGTCGGATGCCGAACATCTGGCCGAACGGTGCGAGGAAATAATCAGCATACAGGTATCCGGACTGGTGCGTCGGCTCGATTTCACTCATACACGCTCGCTTGTTGTTGGAATATCGGGAGGTCTCGACAGTACCCTTGCCCTGCTTGTGGCTGTGCGGGCTTTCGATGCGCTGGGACTCGACCGCAAGGGCATATATGGCGTGACAATGCCCGGTTTCGGCACTACCGACCGTACATACAACAACGCACTCGATCTGATGCGTGCCCTGGGTGTGACTGTAAGGGAAATTCCGATTGCCGCCGCAGTAAAACAGCATTTCAGCGACATCGGGCAAGATCCGGAGGTGCACGATGTGACTTATGAGAATTCCCAGGCCCGCGAGCGAACCCAGATTCTGATGGATCTGGCCAACAGGGTAGGGGGCATGGTGCTTGGTACGGGCGATCTCAGCGAGCTTGCGCTCGGATGGGCCACTTATAATGGCGACCATATGAGCATGTATGGCGTGAACGCCTCGGTTCCGAAGACACTTGTGCGCCATCTTACACGTTATTTCGCCCAGACAAGCGACAGCGAGCTTTGCCGCCGCACGTTGCTTGACATTATCGACACTCCGGTGAGTCCGGAACTTCTGCCCGCTGATTCCGAGGGGCGCATAGCGCAGAAGACCGAAGACCTTGTGGGCCCATACGAGCTGCACGATTTCTTCCTGTACTATACCTTGCGTTATGGTTTCAGTACTGCCCGGATACGTATGATGGCAGTTGCTGCTTTCGAGAACCGTTACAGCGAGGATGTGATCGACCGCTGGCTCGGTGTGTTTGTGCGAAGGTTTTTTCAGCAGCAGTTCAAACGCAGCTGTATGCCCGATGGTCCCAAGGTGGGCAGCGTGTGTTTGTCGCCCCGTGGCGACTGGCGTATGCCCAGCGATGCATCGCCTGCTGTGTTTTTATCACAGAACCCGTTCTGATTGTCGAGGACTCATTGAATAAAAAAGCGGGCTGCGCATTGCGCAGCCCGCTTTCAGTACAGGGTTATGGAATTCAAAAGCGAATTTACTTCAGGGTGAAGTTAACCGGGAGAATGTAGGTTACGTTCACGGGCTGACCGTTCTGACGTCCGGGAGTCCAGTTGGGCATGGCCGAAACCACGCGAACGGCTTCCTTGTCGAGAGCGGGGTGTTTGCCACGCACTACTTTCACCTGGGTCACCTTACCGGACTTCGACACAACGAACTGCACCTGTACCTTGCCGGAAGCACCTTCTTCAGCTGCAGCGGCAGGATAATTGATGTGTTCGCCAAGCCATTTGAACATGGCTGCGTCGCCACCGGGGAATGACGGCTTCTGTTCTACGTTAGCCAGCGAGTAAACCTTGTTTTCGTCTTCTTTGGGTTTTTCTTCGATAACGAC